>NZ_LS999521.1:1210496-1513120 GCF_900520355.1 Acinetobacter calcoaceticus
GCAGATGGTGTGCGGGCACTCATGCGTCAAGACCCCGACATTATTATGATTGGGGAAATTCGTGATCAAGATACGGCGAATATGGCAATTCAAGCGGCATTAACCGGTCATTTAGTATTATCAACTTTACACACCAATGATGCGCCGTCCAGTTTAACTCGCTTGCACGATTTAGGTGTTCAGCCATTTCTTACTGCCGCAACAATTTTGGGTGTTCTCGCGCAACGTTTAGTGCGACAGCTTTGCCCACACTGTAAACAACAAGCACAAATTAATGAGGACGAGTGGCAGCACCTAACATTCGATTACATTATAGAAATGCCAGAAAAAGTCTATCAGGCTGTTGGATGTGAACAATGTCGTCATACAGGTTATAAGGGGCGAATCGGTATTTATGAATTTATGCCAGTAAGTCTTGAGCTTAAGCATCTTATGAGTAGTCATGTGACGTTAAATGATTTGAGAACACAAACTAAAAAAGAAGGTATAGAACCCTTAAGAATTGCGGGTGCTCGTAAAGTCATTAATGGTGTTACGACATTAGAAGAGGTCTTGCGGGTTGTGCCCTTAAATTAAGTTTTTCTTAAGATTCACCTCATTTATGCATGATGTAATTGCTTTATCCCAAGAGGAAACCAAAAACAGAGGGTAATTATATGAATATGCTTAAAGTAATGATGATGACTGCTGGTATGACTGCCGCTGGTGTAGTTCTAGCGAATACACCAGTCAATCAGGCCGCAATTGCTCCTGTAACTGTAACTAAAGTAAAACAGGCATTAACGGCTAAAGATAGTACACCGATAAAATTACATGGTCAGGTTGTAAAATCTTTAGGTGATGAAAAATATCAATTTCGTGACAAGACAGGTAGCATTACAGTTGATGTAGATGATGAGCTTTGGCAAGGTCGTCCTATTTCACCAAATACAAATGTAACTTTAATTGGTGAAGTAGACATTGATTATAAACCTTTAAAACGCGTCGAAATTGATGTGGATCAAGTTCAGTTTTAATTAATAATCTTAGATGTATTGCCTTTAGCCGCATTTTAATAATGCGGCTTTGCTTTTTTAAAAAAGGCTAGGCAAGATTAAATCAGGATATAACAGGAAAAATAGATGAGAATTTTGCTTGCAGAAGATGATCGCTCTCAAGCTGAAAGTATTCAATCATGGTTAGAGTTAGATGGTTATCAGGTCGATTGGGTGGAAAGAGGTGATTATGCGCTTACAGCAATCGAGCAGCATGACTATGATTGTATTTTGCTTGATCGGGGGCTGCCTCAACTGGCTGGTGAAAAAGTTTTAACAACGATCCGCCATAAACAAAGAAATGTTCCTGTTATTTTTATTACCGCACGTGACAGTATTCATGACCGAGTCGAAGGACTAGATTTAGGTGCAAATGATTATTTGGTTAAGCCTTTTAGTTTAGAAGAGTTATCTGCCCGAATCCGCGCTCAATTACGCAAACAAACTTTGAGTCAGCAATCGGTTTTAACGTGGGGCGATCTGCAACTCGATACACAAGCGAAAGTTGTATCGTGTGCTGGCAAATCTATTGATTTAACAGCGAAAGAGTTCCAAATATTACGTAAGCTGATGGTTCATCCTGAACATATTATTACGCGTGATCAATTAGAAGAAGCGCTCTATGCATGGGGTGAGGAAATTGAAAGTAACGCAATAGAAGTATTTATTTATCAGCTTCGAAAAAAAATCGGGAGTAGCTGCATTAAAACCATACGGGGGCTAGGCTACCGTATGGGAGATTTAAAATGAAATCAAATCGCTCATCCTTGCAGTCACAACTAGTTAAAACCACGATTTGGAGTAGTGTGGTGGTTGGGTTGCTGGCTTTAAGCTTACTCACTATATTTTCTATTTATCACAACATGTCAGTGCAAGACGAAATCATGGACGAAATTTCAGACACATTGCTAGTTTCTGATCTTTCTGGGCACTCTATGAAACAGTTTGATGAGCTCAGTGATGAGTTTGATATTCAGTATGAGTTATTAGACGCAGGCCAATTACTTACTCATTCTCATAGCTATCAGCACGAGCTTTTTGAACAAGGTAATTTATCAGAAGGTTTTTCATATTTTTGGTTTGATGGTCAATTATGGCGTAGTTTGGCTACACAGCAAGAAGACTCCCAACTTCAAGTTGAAGTCTTTCAGCCAATGAGTACCCGTATTGAAGAAGTACTCAAGGCACTTGCTGGGTATAGTGGCCTTATGGTGTTGTTCTGGCTGTTACAATGGGTCATTGTCAGTTGGCGTACTGAACAACAATTGGCTGCGTTAAATCTACTTTCTAAACGTATTGCCCAAAAAACAGCATCAAATTTAGAACCTATTCAAGACCCAGATGTCATTACCGAAATTCAGCCTGTGATTGATGCGCTAAACCAATTACTTGCAAGGTTGCAAAGGGCTCTCGTTGCTGAACAGCGTTTTACCGCAGATGCTTCTCATGAGTTACGATCTCCATTATCTGCCATACAAATGCGTCTTCAGGTTTTGCAGCGTAAATATCAACATGTTCCAGAACTTCATCAGGACTTTGAGCGTATACAAGAAGACGTTTCTAGAAGTACAAAAATACTTGAAAATTTATTGCTTCTTGCTCGTTTGGAACCCAATGAAGCAGAGCAGCCGGAACTTCCCAAGGCGGTTATCGATTTAAATTACTTACTGGCCAGAGTCATTGAAACTGTAGATTTGGATGCACAAGCTAAACAGATGCTGATAGAGACAGATACCTTCTCGACAGAAACTAAAACGTTTGCGAATGAAGAATTGCTCTTTATCGCTTTTAGAAATTTATTTGATAATGCCATACGTTATAGCCCGACTTTAGGCTCTATTCATGTTGAGATTAGTCAGGATGAACAGCAAATTAAAATCTCTATACAAGATACTGGAAATGGTGTTGATGATGAAGTATTGCAACGTTTAGGACAGCGTTTTTTCCGGGTATTAGGTACTCAACAGCAAGGTTCAGGGTTGGGAATTTCGATTACACGAAAAATTATTGAATTGCATAACGGTGAATTACATTTTATGCATGCTGAACAGGGTGGTTTGAGGGTGGAGGTTAATCTTCCATTATAAAAAATAGCATGGTTACCCATGCTATCCATTTTTTGTTTTCCCACGAATATTATTGAAACGCGAGTGTATTTTTATTTAGTTAAAATAAGACGGTTATTGCGAGTGAGGCGTAAACGATATTCCTCGCCAGCATGCATAATGCGGATTTCGCGGCCTAATGCAAAGAGGTTATTAGAATGTAACATTGGTAAGGCGTGAGCTGTTTCATTGTTACGAGTAAATAAGCTAAAAGGTGCGTTCATTTGTTGTGCTCCGTGGTATGTTCTTGAACGATTTAAATGATAATCATTATCGAATAGGTCTGTCAATAATATTTTAAAGATTTTATAAAATGATAAAATTTGCTTACACTTGAGAAAAGTTTTAGAGAGTAGAAAAATGCCTAAACCGATCGTTGATGTCGCAATAGCCATCTTAATTCATCGTGGAAAAATATTAGTTGGATGGCGCGAAGAGCAGCAACATCAAGGTGGAAAGCATGAGTTTCCTGGTGGAAAGGTTGAGCAGGGGGAAACACCCGAAGAAGCCTGTCGCCGTGAAATCTATGAAGAAGTCGGTATCGGTTTAAAAGATTGGCATCAGTTTGATTATATTCACCATGAGTATGACGACATTATTGTCAATTTACATTTATTCCATAGTTATGTGCCTGATGAATTATTAAATCTTATTCATCAACCATGGGGATGGTACACACGGGAACAGCTACTTCACTTAAACTTTCCAAAAGCCAATAAAGACATCATAAAGCGACTCTATTGGCCTCATCTCATCAAAATCAGCCATACGCTTACGCCTGTAGAGCGTAGCAATACTTTATTGTACTGGCGTATAGAAGATGAATCTGAGCAGCAATATATAAAGCAATTAAGTGCTTTAGATGAAAATCAGTTATCAAACTTAATTATTAATACAGATATTTGGCAGCAGTTGAGCCCTGAGTTAAAGAAACAGATTAAGACCGTTCATTTAAAACAATCTCAGCTCATGAATTTGCAGAAGGGCGATTTAACAGTAGGCGTACGCTATATTGCCGCTTGTCATGATGCGGTTTCTTTAAAGCAGGCTGAGCAGATTGGTTGTGATGCTGTTTTTATTAGTCCTATACAACCAACAGCAACTCATCCAGAAGCTGTGGCATTAGGGTGGGAACGCTTTGCTGATCTAGCCCAAAAAAGCCAGATTCCAGTTTTTGCATTGGGAGGAGTGCATCCTGATGATTTAGCCACTGCACAGCAGCATGGTGCATATGGCCTAGCAGGCATTCGTAATTTCTAATAAGAAAATAAAAAGCATTAAAAGCTAGAGAGCTTTTAATGCTTTTTGCGCTTCTTGAACAGTTTTTTGATTATTACGTTGTTGCCCAGCTTTTAAAATGGTCAACCAAAGCTGCTTTTTCATGGCCTGACTTTGGGCAAAACTTAAACCACGTCGTGCTAAAGACTCAGCATTAGAATATTGCTGTTTATGATTTGCTGTAAGGGCAAGAAATAAATAAGTCTCAGCTGCTTGTGGTGCTAAACGCTGTGCTTGAAGTGCATAGCTTTCAGCTTCTGACCATTGCTGATTTTTGTAAGCTTGTTGTGTCTTTTGCATTAACACTTTAAATGCAGGTAACTGACTTCCATCATCATTAAAGCGTTGAAGCTTCTTTTGCTGCGGAACAATAACCTGCAAGTTCTTGCGGTGAATTTCTGGATGCTCATAAGGTGTAATTTTTACACCCGATGGAGTTTCCGTATTTTTCTTCACTGGCGGGGTTGGTGTTTTCTCTTTGGAGTCAGAATGATCAGGCAAAGTTGTACAGCCAACCATAAGAACAGCACCAATATAAAAAACACCTTTCTTCAACATATCCTACTTTCCTGTTAACGCTTAGTTGTTATAACTACCACTTGAAATGACTCGTGAGTTGTTTGACAGATCTTGTTCCATCTGGCTTTCACTTTCACGAATATAACTGTCGGTATTATCATCCTGAGAGTCAAGCGTTGTGTTATCACTTTGTGGCGTATATGTTGGATCAACTTGATAATACGGCGCTCCACATGGCGTAGCACGATGTGGAACCGTGTGCGTTAGCATCGGAATATACATAGCACCATCACAAGCCTGCGCAGATAAATCACCTGATGCACGATCAATCCACTGCCACTGTACAGTGTCTGGCTGACGTATATTTACAGGAGTCTGACGTAATTGCTTCATCACATTAATCCATACGGGCAATGCACCAGATGAGCCCGTTAGGCCAGTAACTTTGTTGTCATCTAAACCTAACCACACGACAGCCACATGATTACCTGAGTAACCTGCAAACCATGAATCACGTGTGTCGTTAGTCGTACCTGATTTACCTGCCAATTTTAACGCTGGAGATAAGCTGCTATAAGCTGCACGACCAGTACCCGAAGACATCACCTGTTGTAGGCCATAATTCATAATATAGCCGACAGAAGGATCAATCGTTTGTTGAACATTAAGGCCATAACGGTCAAGCAAACGACCATTCGCGTCTACGACAGATCGAATTGCACGAGTTGGATATTTAAAACCACCTGTAGCGAAGTTCTCATAGATTCCGAGCACTTCCATTGGTGACATATTGACTGCCCCAAGGAAAATTGAAGGGTAGGCAGGAATTGTTGATTCAACACCAAACTTTCTTAAATTATTGCTAAATGTAGATAGACCAAATTCTTGACCCATGCGTACAGCAGATAGGTTATATGAATTTGCTAATGCTTCACTCAGGCTGACTACACCATGTCCACCACCACTGTAGTTTTTAGGAGTCCAGCTTTTTCCTCCATCTACAGGAACACTAATCGGCGCATCTTCAATTTGGCTTGCCCAGTTATAGCGTCCAGATTCAATAGCACTTAAATAAATCACAGGTTTCAATAAAGAACCGACTTGACGTTTCGCATCTAAAGCACGGTTAAAACCAGTGAAGTCTTGTGTAGAACCAACCGCTGCAACTAACTCGCCATTTTCAGGATGCGCAATCAGTACCGCGCCTTGTAAGTTTTTCAAACGCGCTGGATTACTGTTAGCCAAACGATCTACTGAAGCTTTAAATGCGTTTTGAACTTGAGTTTGAGTAATTGGATCTAAGGTCGTAAAAATACGTAATCCCTGATTGGTTAAATCACTTTCTTGATACTCTGTACGTAATTGACGACGGACAATATCTAAAAAGTCTGGGAATTTTGCAGGGCCTAAACTTGGTTTACTTAACACATTTAAAGGACGTGCAATTTCATCTTCATATTCGGCTTGAGTTAAATAACCCATCACACGCATATTATTTAACACGGTATCGCGGCGTTTTTTTGCACCTTCAGGGTTTTTCCAAGGGTTATATAAAGAAGGACCTTGAACCAAACCTACTAAATAAGCTTGTTGTGCAACACTAAGTTCACGTAGCGGTAAACCGAAATAAAATTGTGAAGCCAAACCATAGCCATTAATTGAATAGCTACCATTTTGACCAAGGTTTACTTCATTTAAATAGGCTTCTAAAATTTCATCTTTGCTGTAATGCAGTTCGATGAGTAAAGCCATTAACGCCTCATTAACTTTACGTTTTAATGTGCGTTCTGGAGTGAGATAGAAATTTTTAACTAATTGCTGAGTCAGGGTTGATCCACCTTGACGTTTTCCACCTGTGACATTACTGACCAATGCACGAGCCGTACCGCGAATTGAAATACCATGATGATGATAAAAATTACGGTCTTCTGTAGAAATTAAAGCTTCAATGAGTGGTTTAGGGACATTATTCAGTTTAATGAGTACACGATCTTCATTGTGTTGAGGATAAATTCCTCCAATGAGTAGCGGTTCTAAGCGCGCAACGCCTGTTGAAGAAGGTTTGGTACTTCGAACTTCAACAACTTGATCATTGGCAAAACTTAACTCTAGTACTTGCTCTGGTTCAACACTATCACCGTAGTCAAAACCACGTGTGTGGATATACATATTGCTGCCTTGAGCAACATAACTTCCAGACTTGTCATAATTACTTGAAGTTTTGTAACCCAATAGCTTTAATTCTTGAGTGAAATTTGCTTGAGAAATAGGCGCGTTGTTATAAATTTCCAAAGGTCGTGCAAACACTTTGGCAGGAATATCCCAACGCTGTCCTTCAAATTTTTCACGGATAATATTATCTAAACGAATCAGATAGATACTAAGAGCAATAAAAGCACCAATGATTAAAATCGAAAAGATTAGTGCAAAGAAACCGATACCACGTTCAAACTTCATAAAAATGAGATAAAAACCCTAACAATGCCTGTAATGATGCGATAGCTTGTCATCAATTTGCAATGATAAAACTGTGAATAATTGGAAAAGTTAGATTGAATTTTACAGCATCTTGTAGTTATGTTTTTTTAAATTAATCGGGTTAATGTTATTATAGGCGAGTATCGCAGCGGAGCTTACTCATTCGTGCAAATTTCACATAAGTCCTTCAGAAACGTCGGGTTAATCGGTCGACCAGATAAATCATCAGTTGTAGAAACACTATGTTTAATTCATGATCATTTGTTGAACTTAGGTTTGAACCCCATTTTTGATCAGGAAACAGCCGAATTAGTGCCTTATGATCATGCACAGATAGTAAGTCGCCATTTATTAGGTGAAGTTGCTGATTTAGTTATTGTGGTTGGAGGCGATGGTTCGCTACTCCATGCGGCGAGAGCGTTGGTCCGTTACAATACGCCTGTAATAGGCATCAACCGTGGACGACTAGGTTTTTTAACTGATATCAAACCTTCAGAAGCGATTTTTAAACTTGATCAAGTCCTTCAAGGGCATTTTCAACTTGATCGCCGTTTCTTACTTGAAATGGAAGTACGAACAAATGGCGAAGTTATTTATGATGCAATCGCTTTAAATGATGTTGTTTTGCATTCGGGTAAGTCCGTCCATATGATTGACTTTGAACTCAACATTGATGGTCAATATGTTTATCGTCAGCATAGTGATGGTTTAATTGTTTCTACTCCAACAGGATCAACTGCCTATGCTTTATCAGGTGGTGGACCAATTTTACATCCAAGTATGGATGCGATTGCATTAGTTCCAATGCATCCCCATACATTGTCATCACGTCCCATCGTAGTCGGCGGGCAAAGCGAAATTAAAATTGTTATTCGCGAAAATCGAGTTTTGCCGATGGTGAGTGCTGATGGACAACATAGTATATCGCTGAATGTCGGAGATAGTTTACACATCCGTAAACATCCATTTAAACTAAGTTTATTGCATCCACCAGGTTATGATTTCTATATGGCCTGCCGTACCAAACTTGGTTGGAACCAAGATTTTGAATCTTTTCAAAGAGATGAATCATGAATATTGAACAAATGCTATCTGTTTTAAACCCTGAAATTGTAGAGCGTTTAAAAACAGCAGTAGAAATTGGTAAATGGCCAAATGGCGTTGTTTTAACAAAAGAGCAGCGTGAAACTTGTATGCAAGCTGTCATCGCTTGGGAATTAAAGAACTTACCGGAAGAAGAACGTACTGGTTATATTGACCGCGGTAAGAAAGAAGAAGGTGAAGTTTGTGAAGATGATCATCACAAGCATGAGCCAGAATTTAAGCCAATTCGTTTTGTTTAATTTAAGAAGCTCAGTGATTACTGGGCTTTTTTTATGTTTATCAAAATATAATAAAGAATCCTATGAAACGTTTAAAACCTATTTACGTACTATTATTTCTAATATTGTTTAGTGGTGCTGCATTAGCCAAACAGCCAATTGAATGTTTACTCAACGTGAAGGTTGTTGCGAGTCGGAAATACACTCCACCTCAAGCTAAATATACAAGTATAAAGAACGACGGTTATCCCATGTTATTGATTGGGATTCAGGTGCTGGAGTCGCAAACAATACGAAGCTCCCAAAAGATCAAAGCGCATCATTTATATTGTAAGACACTTATTGGTCAACAACGAGATGCTTATCTTTCGGGTTCCTACGATTCTAATAAGATTACAATCAAAATAGGTGATCACTTGAAACTAAGAAATATTCATTCTTCAGGTCAGGAATATCCATTTTGGCCAGATTTTTATTATATTGAACCTTAAAACCAAGGCTATCCGATATAACCTTGGTCATTCATATATTAGAAACGACTATTCCATAATGCTTTTGCTTTCAGCATTGCCTCTTCAAAACTAGTAACAACTCCCATGGTATATAGTGCAATTCCGATGGTTTCTGTTACTGCCATTTCTCCATATTCATGATGCTGCTGACCTAACCATACTGCTTTAAAAGTTGCTAAATCTAATTCTTCTTCAGTTGGACTACGTTCAGGTGTGAGCTTTGGTAACTCATGTTCATAGAGTTCACCATTTTTAATGCCACAAATGAGTGTTTTGGCATCCGGATTTCGCTCAAATTCACCGCCTTCACCCTTAATGACTGCACTATTTTGATAGCCTAAGCGCAGTGCACTATGTTGATGGGAAGTTCTATAAGCTGGATGGAATATAGCTTGTAAGGTGACCTTTGCATTAAAAGGATTTATTAAGCGGGCTAAAGTATGAATAGGCGAACGTAATCCCATCACATTTCTCAAGGAAATCAGTTCACTTAAAACAGGTGAAATCACGTCTAATGGTAAGTATGCGAAATTTTGCTCTGTTAGATGTGTACGAACGTCTTGTTCTGAATGACAAATTGGATAATCAAGATATTCTAAAACCTGCTCGGTATAAACTCGATTCAGTGTGTGACCTGATGCGCCGTGCATGACAATTTTATAACCGTGCTGTGCAAGGGTGAGGGCTGCTAACAAAAACCATGGGTAGTGTTTACGTTTACCTGCATAGGATGACCAGTCTAGATCGACATCTAAAGGCTTAAAATTAAGCTGGTCTCTAGTCGCTTGAACAAATCCCGCGAGTTCATCAATAGATTCTTCTTTAACCCGAAGCAGCATTAAAAAAGCGCCTAACTGCACATCAAGCACTTCACCTTTTAAAATCATGGTAAATGCCTGATAAGCTTCTTCATAGCTTAAAGAGCGTGAACCACTTTTTCCTTTCCCTAAAATACGGACATATTGAGCAAAGGGGTGTTCAGCATCTTTATAAATATTACGTTTAGTATTCATCATAGTTCAAAAGCAATAAAAATGTGGGATGTAGGCAGCTCAAAATGAAATGTCCACAAGTGTTTAATCAATATGACATAAAAAACCGCTGAAAAAATATCAAAAGTGTTTCTTATACTAAAGTCTTAGAGCTTCCTGAGTGTTTTTTGTGCGTATTAGCCAAAAAATTAACCGAATTGTTATTTAATTCGAGTAAACTTTCTTGTGCTTTTTTGAGCACTCATATCATAATTTTCTGTGATTCTCCTATATCTTCAGCTTTTTATTGAAAGAGTAAGAGGTTATTTCTAACTACTCAAAGTGGTTAGAAACTTTAGGTATTCTCCTGTTTTAGAAAACAACTTTTTTGTTTTCATTGAGGTAGTAGGAAGGTTTTTTGTTTACAAAGAACCGTTTCCCTTTTGCGGTGTTCATGTGAAAGGTTAGGGCTGTGTATTCGTAAAGAATAGACGTTTCATTTTGGTATTTCCAACGGACTTGGAAATATAGATTGAAGTAAAGTTATGGCTAAAAAACCGATTTATAAATCACTTTATTTTCAAGTGATTGTTGCGATTATTGCGGGTGTTTTGGTAGGGCATTTTTCCCCAAGCACAACGCAAATTGTCAATGGTGTCGAACAACATATCCCAGGTTTAGGTGAGCAACTCAAGCCATTAGGTGATGCCTTTATTCGTTTGATCAAGATGATCATTGCCCCTGTTATTTTCTGTACCGTGGTAAGCGGTATTGCTGGCATGGAAAGCATGAAGTCAGTCGGGAAAACGGGCGGCGTTGCATTATTATACTTTGAGATCGTTTCAACAGTTGCACTTCTGATTGGCCTTGTTGTAATTAACATTGCTAAACCAGGTGTAGGAATGAATATCGATCCTACAACGCTAGACACCTCGGGCATTCAAAAATACGTCAGTTCTGGTGAGTCACAATCTACCATTGATTTCTTAATGCACATTATTCCAGATACGGTTGTTGGTGCATTTGCAAATGGTGAAATCTTACAAGTCCTTCTTTTTGCAATTCTCTTTGGGTTTGCTTTACATAAGTTAGGTGATGCTGGACGTCCAGTTTTAAAATTTATTGATCAAGTTGCACATGTGTTCTTTAACATTGTGAATATGATCATGAAACTGGCTCCGATTGGTGCATTTGGTGCGATGGCATTCACCATCGGTAAATATGGCGTTGGTTCACTCGTACAATTAGGGCAATTAATTCTCTGTTTCTATATTACATGTTTACTCTTTATCTTCTTGATCTTGGGTACAATCAGCCGTATTAGTGGATTCAGTATCCTCAAGATGATTCGCCTGATTCGTGAAGAGCTATTAATTGTACTTGGTACATCTTCTTCTGAATCTGTTCTGCCGCGTATGTTACGTAAACTTGAAATTGCAGGTTGTGAAAAATCAGTCGTCGGTTTAGTCATTCCAACAGGTTATTCATTTAATCTTGATGGCACGTCAATTTATTTGACCATGGCTGCAATCTTTATTGCTCAGGCAACGAATACACAGCTTGATATTCAACATCAGATCACTTTATTGCTGGTTCTCTTAATTTCATCTAAGGGTGCTGCAGGTGTAACGGGCTCTGGCTTTATTGTGATGGCAGCAACTTTATCTGCTGTAGGACATATTCCAGTTGCAGGTTTGGCATTGATTTTAGGTATTGATCGGTTCATGTCAGAAGCCCGTGCTTTAACCAACCTTGTTGGTAACTCTTTAGCAACGATTGTGGTTGCTAAATGGGTCGGCGCTTTAGATAAAGATAAGCTCAACGATGCCTTAAATAATCCTGATGAAGTCGACAGAAAAATGATGGAACCAAAAACTCCTCAAGTCGCTGAAGGTCTAGATTAATTCAAATAAACCTATATAAAAAAGGAAGCTAAAGCTTCCTTTTTTATTGGCTGACTGAAAAGTACAGTTTTAATGAGCGGCTATGCCATGACAGTGGCTAAAAAAATGATTAGCATGCACAACAACGAGATTCGATAAAACAATAAAGCTGAAGGAAAATATTATGTTGGCATACGATGCAGATTTAGAATTATTCCGTGATAATTTTAAACGTTTTATGAGTGAGCATATTGCGCCTCACTACGACCAATGGGAACGCGAAGGAATCATGCCTCGTTCAGTTTGGAATCAACTGGGTGAAAATGGCTATTTATGCGTGGATATTCCAGAAGAATATGGTGGTTATGGAGTTCCAACATACTATTCGTTAATGCTCGTTGAAGAGTCTGCACGTGCTGGTTTTTGTGCATTATCAACAGCCATTTCTTGCCACTCTGAAATTGCTGCACCCTATATTCTACATATTGGGACAGAAGAGCAAAAACAATACTGGCTACCGAAAATGGTAACAGGTGAAGTCGTTGGTGCAATTGGTATGACTGAGCCAGGAGCAGGTTCGGATTTACAATCAATGCGTACCAGTGCCATCTTGCAAGACGATCATTATTTATTAAATGGTTCAAAAACATTTATTTCAAATGGACAACATGCTGATCTTGTTGTACTTGCAGTAAAAACAGATCCTCAAGCGCGTGCAAAAGGTGTTTCATTATTATTAGCTGACACTCACTTAGAAGGCTTTAAAAAAGGAACCAACCTCGACAAAATTGGCCTACATTCTCAAGATACCTCTGAGTTGTTTTTTGACAATGTGAAAGTACCGAAAGACCAGTTGCTTGGTCAAGCGGGGCAGGGTTTTACTTATTTAATGCAAGAATTACCACGTGAACGTACTGCCATTGCATCTACTGCAATTGGGGCAATTCGCGGCGCAATTGATTTGGCAACAGCGTATGTAAAAGAACGCCAAGCATTTGGTCAACCCATTTCACAATTCCAAAATACCCGTTTTGTTTTGGCACAAGCAAAAATTGATGAGCTTGCTACAGCTGCTTTTTATGAAAGAAACGTTGCTTTATATCAAGAAGGCAAACTTGATGTTGAAACGGCTGCGGCATTGAAAAGTTTCAGTAGCGATATGCAAATGAAAGTCGCAGATAATTTGCTCCAACTTTTTGGTGGTTATGGCTATATGACCGAATATCCAATTTCACGTTTCTTTGTAGATGCTCGTATTCAACGTATTTACGGTGGTACAAACGAGATTATGAAAGAAATCGTAGCACGTGGATTAATTGGTAAAGCCTAATTAAATAGATTTAAAAAAAAGCCTGCCTTCGAGTAGGCTGTTTTTTTACTATTTGGCAGGCCGATGAAGTACAGGATAGTTTTGTTGTTTCGGTAGTTGGTGTAATGCATGATTAATCTTTCTTAAAAACTCATCGGCTTCATCTTGACGAACTGAATCTTCGGTGTAGGTGCTACGCTTTTGAATATTGACACTACAACCAATTATTTCCATATTTTCAGGATTAAAAGTCCAGTCATTTGGATTCTTTAAATTAATATTTAAATCGCTTTCACAGCTTTTCCATAAACGTAAAAACTCATTTGATAATTCTGTTCTAAATCCTCGTACTGGATAAACCGAAAATCCTTTCATCTCGGGATTGGCAAATTGCACAAACATGTCTACAGGCATACCACCCCAAACGATTGCAGTATGTTCTGGTAAAGTGATGCTAGTTAAATTTTTCTCTTTTAATGCATGCGCTTGTTCATATTCCTGCTTAAAATGTTGTGATTGATAAGTGAGTTTGGTTTTAGGCGGTAAAGTAATACCTCGGATTTGATTGCTCACAGAAGTGATATAGTACGGGGAACGATCACTACCATTACAACCCGCAAGTGTTGAACATCCCCCACAGGCAGTTAAGCTAATACTCATAAAACTTAGCAGACCTAAAACAATAATTTTATTCATTCTATTTTACTGTTGTTATGACATCTTTAAGCAGTATAACCAATCTATGCTTTGATAGATCTATCTTTAAGAGAGGGGGGCATGCTTCTCTTTAATTTAGGTATGTTTTATTTAGCAGCTTGCTTTGTAGGCTCATCAAATAAAGATTTACAGCTTTCTAAGTTTTGGCACGAAGCAAACATAAGTGCTTTCGGTAAGCTACTATATAAATTAGTAATATGCTGTTCAGCAGGATTGTAAAAATGCCAATAAGTAAATTGATCTGAACGTTTATTTTCAAGAGCTTTAAAGAAATCTGTTTCATTAAACGTATTAGTAAGTTGAGTGCGAGGCCCGCCTTGTTCGTGTGTACCGACTGTGGTCATGAGCATTGGCGCTGTGAGTGGTTTTTGAGTTTGCCATTGATTCAACTTTTGAAATAGCATGCCTTGATCAAACCAGAGAGATGGGCTTGCAGCAAAGTAACGCTGGAACGCAGCAGGCTTTTGAAAAAAATGATAAAGCACAAATAAGCCGCCAAAAGAATGTCCATATAGGCTCTGTTGTTGGCTATTCATTGGAAACTGTTTGGCGATTTCTGGTTTGAGCTCATCGTTTAAAAATGCGATGAACTGGTCAGCACCACCATATTTATATTTACCTTGTGCCTGAAATTCAGCAGAAGGTTTTGGCGTGTAATCATAAGCACGTTTTTGTGCATCAAAAGTTTTTTGTTTAGGGTAACCGACCGCGACGATCATCAGCGGGCCTAAACCTAATTTTGTAGAACCAGTGCCAATAGATTGAGCGATATTGACTGCACTTGGAAAGGTTGCATTTCCATCTAAAATATAAAGTACCGGATAACCATGTTGTGGTGGGGCAACGGGTGGTTTATAGATTTGAATTAAATAATCATGGCCTGTATTTTTAGATTTAATTTGAAATTGTGCCTGATTATTTTGAAAAACGATTTTTGATTGATTTTGTATAGGATTTTGAGCTAAAGCAGCACAACTTATTAAAGAGCTCAGAAGAAAACAGCAAGGTAAAAAGAAAAATGAGTTATGCATAATGGACAATAGTAAAATTTATAACACAAATGATAAATGAAAATCATTATCAAATAAAGTGATCAAAGAAATGTGAGCAAAAAGGTTAATGAAAAAAGCTCTTACAGCCATATTGCCTAACAAATCAAAGCAGACTATTGTTATACTCTCGTTTAAAAGATGATTTTACTGAGGCTGCATTCTAATGATCAACGATGATCAAAACAAAACGACTTCTCTTAGTTTAGAACAAATTCGCGAAGATATTGATAGCGTAGATCAACAGATTCAAGAATTATTAAATCGACGCGCAAGCCTTGCTGAAGCTGTTGCAAAAGCTAAATTTGCTTCTGAAGAGAATCCTTTGTTTTATCGTCCTGAGCGTGAAGCGCAGGTATTACGTAAAGTCATGGAGCGCAACCAAGGTCCTTTGTCTGATGTAACCATGGCGCGTTTGTTCCGTGAAATTATGTCTGCTTGCCTTGCTTTAGAAGCGCCGCAAAGTATTGCATTTTTAGGACCAGAAGGGACTTTTACTCAGTCTGCTGTGCTTAAGCATTTTGGTAAAGATGCGGTTGTACGTCCACTTCCAACCATTGATGAAGTCTTCCGTGAAGTGGAAGCAGGCAGTGCACATTACGGTGTGGTTCCAGTCGAGAACTCATCTGAAGGTGTTGTGAACCATACTTTAGATTGCTTCAAAACATCGAATTTAAATGTGATTGGTGAAGTTGAATTACGTATTCATCATCAATTTCTTGTTTCTGAAAATACACGTAAAGACAGTATTAAGCAGATTTATGCTCATCAACAAACTTTGGCTCAATGTCGCCAATGGTTAGATGCGCATTATCCGGGTGTTGAGCGCGTTGCTTTAAACTCAAATGCAGAAGCTGCACGTCGTATTCGTAATGAATGGCATTCGGCAGCGATTGCATCTGATATTGCAGCAGGCATGTATAACCTTGAAATCTTACATAGCAATATTGAAGATAATCCGGAAAACACAACACGATTCTTAGTCATTGGCCGTGAAAAAATTCCACAAAGTGGCAATGATAAAACATCGTTATTGATTTCAGCGCATGACCGTGCGGGTGCTTTATTAGAAATTTTAGCGCCATTTGCAAAACATAATATTAGCTTAACAAGTATTGAGACTCGTCCAGCATTACCTGAAAAATGGGCATATGTATTCTTTATCGATTTAGAAGGGCATATCGAACAAGAGAATGTTGCTGCTGCGATTAATGATATTCGCCCAATGGTGAAAGAGATCCGTATTTTAGGTTCTTATCCTGCCGCTGTTCTGTAATCACTTATGTTGGAATAATGACATGCATGAAGATAAGCATGTCATTATGCTTAAAAACAAATTGCTCAATGGTTTAAATATCTTTGAGCAAAAGCAAAGTTGAAGTTATGTCACAACCCCTATTTAAAAAAGTTGCATTTATTGGTTTAGGACTCATCGGGTCGAGTTTAGCTCGTGTTATTGTTGCAGAAAAGTTGGCGACAACTATTGTGGCATCTACACGCTCACATAAAACTTTAGAAGATGCAAAATCACTTGGTTTAATACACGAAGGATTTTCTGATCCGGTTGAAGCCGTGAAAGGGGCAGATTTAGTCGTTTTAGCCTTGCCAGTGCGTGCTACACAAAAAGTGCTTGAGCAAATTAAACCTTATTTGTCGGCAACCACAATTTTAACCGATGTAGGAAGCACAAAAGGTAATGTCGTTGATGCAGCGAAAGCTGTATTTGGTGAAGATTTACCAGAAGGTTTTGTACCGGGGCATCCTATTGCGGGTAGTGAACACACAGGTGTTCACGCGGGTAAAGTTGACTTATTTGCAAATCATAAAGTGATTTTAACGCCGTTACCAACAAGTGCAGAATGGGCTGTTAATAAACTGATTCAACTTTGGTCGGCAGCAAAAGCTGAAGTCATTTGTATGGATGTTGCCAAGCATGATGAAGTGCTGGCACATACGAGTCATCTACCACATTTAATGGCATTTAATCTGGTCGAGCAACTTGCGAACCGTGAAGATAATCTCGATATTTTCCGTTATGCAGCAGGTGGTTTTCGTGACTTTTCGCGGATTGCTGCCAGTGATCCACAAATGTGGCATGACATTTTCTTTGCCAATAAAACAGCCATATTAAATGCTGTAGATGGTTTTGAAAAACAGCTTACAGTACTTAGAAAATTGATTGAAAACGAAGATTCTCATGCATTAATGGGTTTACTCGGCCATGCTCAAGCAGCACGTCAGCACTTCAATCATATGTTAGCCAAAAAACCTTTAATGGAGAAAAATAAGGTGACACAGCAATTCAGTATCTTACCGGGAAATAAAACTTTTAAAGGTAAATTTACCGTACCGGGTGACAAATCTGTGTCACATCGCTCCATTATGTTTGGTGCTATTGCCGAAGGCACTACTCATGTCACTGGCTTCCTTGAAGGTGAAGATGCATTAGCAACTTTGCAAGCTTTCCGTGATATGGGAGTAAGTATTGAAGGTCCTAACAATGGTGAAGTGACTATTCATGGTGTAGGCATGCATGGTTTAAAAGCACCAGTAAGTGCTTTATATATGGGCAACTCTGGAACAAGCATGCGTTTGCTTTCAGGTATGTTATCAGCTCAAAAGTTTGATTCTGTCATGACAGGTGATGCTTCACTTTCTAAACGTCCAATGGAGCGTATTGCTAAACCATTGCGTTTAATGGGCGCACAAATTCGAACTACGGGTGAAAAAGGTACACCACCTGTCAGCATTACTGGCGGTCAACAATTAAAAGCGATTCAATACGATTTACCAATGGCATCTGCTCAAGTGAAGTCTGGTATTTTACTGGCTGGCTTATGGGCTGAAGGTGAAATTTCTGTGACAGAACCAGAGCCAACACGTGACCATACTGAACGTATGCTTCGTGCATTTGGTTATGATGTTAAAACTGAAGGCAACAAAATTTCTCTAGTTGGTGGCGGCAAATTAGTAGGTACTGATATTCAAGTACCATCGGATATTTCATCTGCTGCTTTCTTTATGGTGGGTGCTGCAATTACTGAAGGTGCAGACGTTGTGCTTGAAGCAGTAGGGATTAACCCAACGCGTACTGGCGTAATCGAAATTTTAAAACAAATGGGTGCTGACCTAACTGTTGAAAATGAGCGTATTGCAGGCGGTGAACCTATTGCTGATATTCATATTAAAGGCTCGCGTACACTTAAAGGCATTCATATGCCAGAAGACCAAGTGCCTTTAGCAATCGATGAATTCCCAGCATTATTTATTGCAGCAGCTTGTGCTGAAGGACAGACCGTATTAACTGGCGCAGCAGAGCTTCGCGTGAAAGAGTCTGACCGCATTCAAGTGATGGCAGATGGCTTAAAAATTATGGGTATTGATTGCACACCAACTGAAGATGGCATCATTATTGAAGGCAAGGGTAAGTCTGGCGATTGGTCACCAATCTTTACAGGTGGTGAAGTTGAATCACACCATGACCATCGTATTGCCATGAGCTTTAGTATGGCAGGCCTTCGTAATTCTGGTCCGATTACGATTCAGGGTACGGAAACAGTTGCGACAAGCTTCCCAACTTTTACTGAGTTGGCGAATCGTGCAGGCTTAACGATTGAAGTTAGCCAATAACTTTTTACCTAACACATTTTATAATTGCTAACACAATAGCAACGGCAGCAGCGGGCTAAATGCTTGGCTGCTGTTTGTTTATTGCTTATGCTAAGTGCAGATAATGATAAAAGTGTTAGGACAAAGGATGAAAAAATTACAATTTATTGCCAGTTGCCCACAACATGGGGTGCTTGATCATCCACCAAATGAATGCCATATCACCCAAGAATATGTCGCGGCTTTATTATTTAAACAATTGGAACATTATGGTTTTGATGCGCAGCATATTGTGCATGAACATGAAAAAGTAGAAGTCAGTATTGATAATCATCTTTTACCCTTGTCTATTACTTGTCAAAAAACAGACCATGATGGGCATTTGATGTGTGAAATTTCTGCCAATCCCGATGAAGAGCAAGATTGGTTTGAGAAAATTGAAACACAAAGCATCATTCGTCAGCTTGCACAGGCAGTTGAAAATAGTCTGAAAGCTGATCAGAGTTTTTCACAATTTATTTGGAAGTCTTGATCAATTAATTATATTTTTATGAAGTAAGGGTGAACATATTTGTTCACCCTTTTAATTTATTAATATTGATAAGAATTATTTATTTTTGTAGTGACATTATTTAATAAAAATTAACAAACGAAAAAATAATATTGTTTGCATTTTGAACTAATTTTCTATTAATTTAAAAATGCTTTTTAACAAAAAACTACTCAATTTCTTCTTCTTATTTATATTATTTTACAGAGAATTAACATGAATATAATTTCCAGTTATTATTCAAAAGGCTTTGGTATATTGATTATCTCCTTATTATCAGCGTGTAATAGTGATGATCAAGATACAACCATAAATTCAACTAATCAGAAGCTGTTAGAAGAAACTATTACTTCCTTGGAGAATCTTAAGCAAAATTTAGTATGGCAAGAAAATCAGTGTGATAGTGTCTATTCTAAAGTTATCGGTGAGGTGGCAATTGCTCAAAAATCAGCGGCAGAACTAAGAGCTAATATCGCTAGTTCAGATAATTTAGGAGTTTTTCTTGATAATCAAATTATTCCTAAACTAGCTCAGCTTACCGATGAGTCGACTGTATTAAGAGTGAGGTGTAATGCCCCCGACTATGATGGAACAGGAGTAAGTATTGAGCGGCCTGCCATGCTAAGAGAAATGTTAAGTGAATGGCAAGGAACAATTAATTTATTAATTCGTCAAATAAATAATCCGCCCGATATGAATCCTGAAATTAAATTAGCTTCATTAACAAATATTAATATTAATCAATCAACATTAGCAAAGTCCAAATTTAAAGATTGTTCAGATAGTTTTTGTCCAGAAATGACGGTTATTCCATCTGGTAGTTTTTTTATGGGTGGAAACATAAATGAGCAAGAACAACAAAATGTACCGTCTCAATCTCGACCATATGAATTACCTCAACACTTAGTACAAATCGAAAAACCATTTGCAATGTCAACTTATGAAACAACAATTGCTGAGTTTCAGGCTTTCCAAAAAGAAACTGGATGGGAAGTCGAGGGATGCCGTAATTGGGAAACGCGCGATGGTGTTTTCAATATGTGGTATCGAGATGATTTAAATCCAAATAATTCGGGTATGAATCAAACACTTCAGGATCCTGTTGTATGTGTACGCCGTGAAGATGGAAGAGAATTTGCGAAATGGTTATCTAAAAAAACAGGTCAGACATACCGTCTACCAACAGAAGTTGAGTGGGAATATGCAGCGCGTGCTGGAACGACAACAGCATATTATTGGGGAGATGACCTTAATCTTGATCAAGCTTGTAAATATGCAAATGTATTAGATCCAACTACAGCGGTAGCACTACCCCAAACAAGTGGTTGGAATCTATTTAATTGTACGGATGGTTATGCATTTACGTCACCAGTCGGGAAATTTTTACCAAACAATTTTGGTTTATATGATATGAGTGCCAACGCACGAGAATGGGTGGATGATTGTTGGCATTCAAATTATGAAAGTGCTCCTAGCGTGAATCGTCGTTGGGGTGAGGAAAATAATGGACAGTGTAATTTCCCAGTTTTACGTGGAGGAGCATGGATATATAACACTTATAATGTACGAACTGCTTATCGTAATGCTTATGTAACCTCACAAGCTCGTTCAATTATGTGGGGATTCCGTTTGGTTCGTGAAATTTAGCTTTGATTTTTATATCTAATATATTCTACATTTAAAGCCATTTTTTAATTTATCAGCGTCGATTTTAATAAAAAGCTAAAACTGCGCTGATAAATTCTTATCTTTTAATAAACCTACGTTTATTAAGAATATTTGTGAGAGTATAAATATATGGTGTCATTTGATTTTTCGAACTTATCTCCTCAAGTCGTTTGGCAACATTTTCAAACACTTTGCACAATTCCTCGTCCATCAAAACATGAACAGCAACTTCGCCAATATTTGCAAGATTGGGCAGAAAGTCGAAATTTAGAAACTTATGTAGATGAAGTAGGAAATTTAATTGTTCGTAAGAATGCGACTGCGGGTAAAGAGCATGTGCCCGGAGTGATTCTTCAAGGCCATTTAGATATGGTCACACAAGCCAACACTGGCACAGTACACGACTTCTTTAAAGACCCGATTCGCCCAGTTCTTGAGGATGGCTGGTTAATTGCCAAAGACACTACATTAGGTGCAGATAATGGCATTGGAGTGGCATTGGCTTTAGCCGTTTTAGATTCAAATGATATTGCTCATGGACCAATTGAAGTTCTTTTAACGGTTGATGAAGAAGCAGGCATGAGTGGCGCACGGCTTTTACAGGCAGGTGTGCTAAAAGGCAAATGGTTGTTTAATATTGATACAGAAGAGTGGGGCGAGTTATATCTCGGATGTGCTGGTAGTATTGATGTTGAAATGGAACAGCTACTTAATTATGAAAAAATCCCTGAAAATTTGACCATTGTAAACATTCAGGTTGCAGGCCTCAAAGGTGGTCATTCTGGTGTAGATATTCATTTAGGACGTGGCAATGCCAACGTTATTTTAGCTCGCTTTTTAAATGAGTATTTAGCACAATTTGGCGGACATCTTGTTGAGTTTAGTGGTGGTTCAGCTCGTAATGCGTTGCCTAGAGAAGCAGTTGCCACTATTGCAATTTCGCCTAATCAGTTACCAGAACTAGAAAAGTTACTTGCTGAATATCAAACGACATGGAAAAAACAGCTACAGGGTATTGATGATAATCTGCAATTAACTATTCAACCGAATAGCGCTGACGTGACGGGAGTGATTACTCAGCAACAGCAAAACGAATGGTTGCAAGCTTTGGCAACAAGCCCATATGGTGTTGCAAGTATGAGTCAGGCTCTACCAGACGTGGTTGAAACTTCAAATAATCTTGGGGTTGTAAAACTAAATCGAGAGGGTGGAAAAGCTGTTTTAATGGTTCGCTCAATGGTAAATCAAGAAGCTGAAGATTTTGCAAAGAAAATTCAGGCACATTTTAGTCAATTTAATATTGGCTCTACACTCACACCGTTAGTTTCAGGTTGGACACCAAATCCTGATTCGGCTGCTTTAAAGTGCTTACAGCAAGCCTATCAGACCGCTTTTAATATCGAGCCAAATCTCAAAGTAATTCATGCAGGACTAGAGTGCGGGATTATTGCCGAGCATTATCCTGATTTGCAGATGGTTTCATTTGGACCAGACATTCAAGGAGCGCATGCACCGGGTGAGCGAGTAAAAGTAGATACGGTAGAGAAATGCTGGAAGTTGTTGGTGACGGCTTTAGCATCTGTAAAGTAATTTTTTAGAAATAAGAAGCTCATTAGTGAGCTTCTTAAACGTTGACCTTTACATGAAAATGATTTGTACCTAACTCGATAAATTCGATTTTATAACTCATATGATTTTTATTCGATTTTTAAAAGTTGTCCGGCTTCGTTTAAAGTAAACTCATCAAAATCATTTGCTAAATAAAAATGGCCTTTATAAAACTGGCGGACTTCTTCAGCAATAGCTTGCTGTCCAGCTTTATCCTGATGCCTAGGGCTAAAATGCGTCAGAATTAAATTATCCAAAGATTGCTGCTCTGCAAATTCAGCCACCATTTTTGCAGAGCTGTGCATTGGTCCTTTGCCTACTTTATCTAAAACCTTTTGCAAATACGTTGATTCATGGATGAGTAATTGAGCATCTTTGCAAGCATCGGCTAATAGTTCAGGCTGATCATTATCACCACCTATAATTGCATGAATCTGCTGATTTTGAATTTTGATAAAGTCTTTAGATTTTAAGATTTGTCCCTCAAACTCAACATCGTAGCCTTGTTTTAAATCACCCCAAATCTTGCCTTTAGGTACGCCAAGCTGAGTTAAAGTTTGGATATCTAACTTTTTCTGCATAGACTTTATGTAAATGCTAAAAGCAAAACTTGGAACACGATGGCTTAATGGATGTGCCTGAACGATGAATTCATCGGTGAGCTGTTGTGGCTGTATTGCTTCATTAACATCAATAAATTTGATTGGGTAGGGTAAATGCAAATCCGTAAGTCGGGCAGTGATTTCAAACCATTGCTGAATTTCTTTTGGTGCAATGACTATTAACGGTTTTGTACGGGCATTCATGCCTGCACTTGCCAGTAAACCAACTAAACCATAACAATGGTCGCCGTGAACGTGTGTAATACAAATGGCAATTAGGTTTTGTAGCGAAAGTCTGGCCTGTTGAATGCGGTGCTGAGTACCTTCTCCAGCATCAATTAAAATCCAGTCCTTATTTTTGTTGTTACGAATCGCTAATCCTGAAACATTGCGTGAAAGAGTGGGTACACCCGATGACGTACCTAAAAAATTAAAATGAAGCATATTCTTGGAGTTTTTAAGTCAAATGCGTATTGTATATTATAGACACTTATAAAATTTTATAGAAATTATGGCGAACAAATGATAGCGACCGAGTGAAAAAATATTTGGCCCGTTTTGGTTTAAGTTGGAATAATTTTTAGTCGTTACAGGGCTCATGAAATGATGGACATAGACTCAATCTATGCCCATCAAACCACAATTTATTTCATGATAATAAAGCGTGTAATGATTTGGCGAAGCTGTTTTAAATAGCCTGTAAAGAAATGATTAGCGCCTGGTAAAATCGTAATTGGGTGCTTTTGCGGTTTTGCCCATGCAATTGCATCTGAAAGCAAGGTAATGTCATCTTGCTCACCATGAATGAGTAGAATATCACCTTGAATTTCAGGTGTTTTATAGTGGCGCAAGCCCACTACGGTAGCCGTTGGTAAACCACATAGAATTAACTGTACAGGTTGTAATTCAGGATTAAGTTGTGCAAAGCATTTTGCCATAACATGTGAACCGAAACTGAAGCCACCTGCATAAAATGGCAAGCCTTCATGAAGCTTACGAACATGTTCAATTACAGCTAAAATATCTTCAGTTTCGCCATGGCCTTCATCATGAATACCTTCACTGCCGCCTAAGCCGCGGAAACTCGGACGATAAACAATACAGCCATATTCATTAAAGATTTGGGTTAAAAGTGCTGGGACTTTATGTTGAGGGGTTCCACCTTGCAATGGATGCGGATGGCATACAACCGCAAAGCCTTTGATTTCACCTTCAGGGCGGTCTACAAAAAGTTCAATTTTACCTACTGGACCCTGGATGAAAGTTTGCTCAGACATATAAGAACCGCTAAATAACAATACGTGGTGCTATTTTACCGATAGTCGTCATTGAAAACACGAGTTAGCATTAAAAAATATCTACTGTTATAGTTGGGATTAAGAATAATTTTTTCAGGTTGTCTATGCTTGCTTTAATTTCTCCTGCAAAAACTTTAGATTATGAAACAGCTTTACCCACAGATGAATTTACTCAACCACGATTGCTAGAGAACTCAGCACAATTAATTGATGTGTGTTGCAAACTTTCTGCATCGGAAATTGCGAGTTTAATGAGTGTGAGTGAGAAAATTGCCACACTTAATGTTAATCGCTTTAGAGATTGGAAGCCCGAATTTGATTTTTCAAATGCTCGTCAAGCGATCTATGCATTTAAAGGTGATGTATATACAGGTTTAGATGCTTATCATTTAAAAGACAAAGATATTGATTTTGCACAGCAGCATTTACGTATGCTATCTGGCTTATATGGTTTATTACGTCCTTTAGATTTAATGATGCCTTATCGTCTAGAAATGGGCACTAAATTAAAAAATTTACGTGGTCATAATTTGTATGAATTCTGGGGTGAGATTATCACCAACCAGATTAATGAAGACTTGCATGAAACTAAATCTGAATTACTTGTAAATCTAGCTTCAGATGAGTACTACAAATCGGTCAACGAGAAGAAAATTAAGGCTGAAATTGTTAAGCCTGTTTTTCTTGACCAGAAAAATGGCAAATATAAAGTCATTAGTTTCTATGCGAAAAAAGCACGCGGTTTAATGGCTCGTTTTATGATTGAAAACCAGTTAAATAAAGCTGAGGATATTAAAGCGTTTAATACTGATGGATACTACTTTGATGCTGAAAACTCATCAGCAAAAGAACTGGTATTTAAGCGAGATGAGCAATAATCCTAAGAAAGGATAGTATTTTATGATGCAGCTTTATTTATCAAAATTGGAACATGTTTGGTTTGAGCTGCATCAGTATTATCACTTATCTGGGCCGCAAAAAATCTTAGATATACTCATCGCTGCTTATAGTGAAAAGCAGCGGGCTTATCATACTGTTCAACATTTATATGAATGTTTAATTCTGTTCGAGTCAATTCGAGCAGAATTAAATGATGCGCCTGCAGTGGCATTGGCAATTTATTTTCATGATGTTATCTATGATCCACAAGCCAAAGACAATGAGCTTAAAAGTGCTGAACTCTTTGAGCAATATATGGCTCAAGACTTAACAGTAAATACAGTTCAGAAAATAAAACAGTGGATTCTTGCTACCCAAAAGCATGTGTCGACTGATGTCCCAGATTTACAGTTTTTATTAGATATTGATTTAGCTATTTTGGCAGCAACACCTGAACGTTTTACGGAGTATGAACAGCAGATTCAACAGGAATATTCTTGGGTTGACCCACAAGTATATTCAATTAAAAGAAAAGAAGTTTTAACGCATTTTTATCAGACTAAGCCACTTTACCAAACTGCATATTTTCAAAAGAATTTTGAGTTAAGAGCTAAGCAAAATTTAAAGCACATATTAGATATAGCCTAAGCTAAATATAATAATCTAGATCTATTAAGTAGAGTAGAGCGATATAGATTTTTAGACTTTTTAAAAAGTGGGAATGGCTAAGAGGAGAGAGGAATCACTGAAAAAGCAGTGATTCCTTAGAAATAAATTATTTAAAGAAATAACCTGTTTCTGGTGAGCTTGCATTTGCCATGCGTTTACGTGGCATGCGACCTGCTGAAAATGCTTCACGACCTGCTTCAACCGCTTTTTTCATTGCAGAAGCCATCAAAATAGGGTTATGAGCCGCAGCAATCGCTGTATTCATCAACACACCGTCACAACCAAGTTCCATAGCAATAGCTGCATCACTTGCTGTGCCAACGCCTGCATCTACCAAAACTGGCACTTTTGCATTTTCTTTAATAATTGAAATAGTATGCGGGTTTAAAATACCTAAACCTGAACCAATAAGACTGCCTAAAGGCATAATTGCAACACAGCCCATACTTTCAAGTTCTTGAGCAATGATCGGGTCATCAGAGGTGTAAACCATAATCTCAAAACCGTCATCAATCAAAGTGCGTGCAGCTTTTAAAGTCTCGGTTACATTTGGATATAATGTCTTTTCGTCGCCCAAAACTTCAAGTTTTACCAAGTTGTGACCGTCTAGAAGTTCACGCGCTAACATGCAAGTGCGTACTGCGCTATCAGCATCAAAACAACCTGCGGTATTTGGCAAAATTGTATACTTTTCTGGCGGAATGACAGACAGTAAATTTGGCTGATCTGGATGTTGTCCAATATTCACACGGCGGATTGCAACAGTAACGATTTCTGCACCACTTGCTTGAATGGCTAAATCTGTTTCATTTAAGTCTTTATATTTGCCAGTTCCTACCAATAAACGAGATTGAAAAGAACGTGAACCAATAATGAGAGGGGTGTCTTGCATGGATAACTCCGACTTAGCCGCCGCCAACAGCGTGAATAATTTCGATACGGTCATGTTGAGCAATAGTGATTTGCTCTAATTTGCTTTTTGGAATAATTTGCTGGTTGTATTCGACCGCAAATCTTTTTCCTTCAAGTGCCAAAGCCTGAATGAGCTGCATTAGGTTTTGACAAGGCGTGTCCGTTAATTCGCCATTTAAATAAATTTGCATGATCACATTCCAATTATTTTGCGTATTTGAGGGCATTCCAAGCCAAAACGAGCCATCCAGCTATCATAAATGCTCCACCAATTGGGGTAATTGCCCCTAAAATTCGCGGTAATCCAAGCGCCATGATATAGAGAGAACCACAGAAGAATAAAATACCGATCTGAATCAATATGAATGGCAATTTAATAGGAAACGTAAGGATGACTTTGCTTAAAATACCAAGTGCTAAGAGACCTAAAGCATGGTAGAAAAAATAGTCGGTTGCAGTATGCCACCAAACAAGTTGCTCAGGACTCGCGTGAGCTTTAAGACCATGTGCTCCAAAAGCACCCAACATGACTGCAAAGGCAAGATTAAGGGCTGAAATGGCAATCCACATAACAAAAAACGCAAATGAATAATGAAAGGCAACGTTATCATAGATTGGGTTGGCTAAACATAGCCAGATAAAACAAAAGGGCTAATCGCCCTTTTATTTTTAAACTTATTTTAGCTTGCAGACATAGCAATTTTAATTTTTTCCATTGCATTCTTTTCAAGCTGGCGAATACGTTCTGCTGATACATTATATTCGGCCGCTAACTCGTGGAGAGTAGACTTATCATCATCTAACCAACGACGTTGTAAAATGTTACGCGAACGGTCATCTAACTGATCCATTGCATTATGTAGGGCAGATGTACTTTGCTCTTCCCAGTCTTCATTTTCGACTAAACGAGCTGGATCATAGCGGTTATCTTCAAGATACAATGCAGGTGCAGTATGTGGGGTGTCATCATCGTCGTCGCCTTGAGCTTCGAAAGCAGCATCATAAGCGGTCAAACGACCTTCCATCTCCAGAACTTGCTCTGCCGTTACATTTAAGTCATTCGCAATCGATTGAGCTTCTTCGAGCGTTAATTTTTTACTCGATTTTTTTAAACTACGTAAATTGAAAAATAATTTACGCTGTGCTTTGGTCGTTGCAATTTTGACAATACGCCAGTTACGGATAACGTATTCGTGAATTTCTGCTTTAATCCAGTGGACGGCAAAAGATACAAGACGCACGCCCATATTTGGGTCGAAACGCTTCACGGCTTTCATTAAGCCTAAATTACCTTCTTGAATAAGGTCGCCTTGTGGTAGGCCATAACCTGCATAGCTGCGCGCAATGTGAACGACGAAACGTAAATGCGACATTACCAGCATTTTTGCGGCATCAAGATCTTGGTCATAATAATAACGTTCAGCAAGTTCTTTTTCTTGCTCAGCCGTTAAAATAGGAATCTGATTGACAGTACTGATATATGCACCAAGGTTTACACCGGGCGCAGACAATGACAGGGGCATCAATTGATTGCTGCTGTCACTCATGATTTCTCCTTGTGGGATCGGATGGGATAACCAATAAATTCATCTTAATTTGAATCAGCTTCATAATTAAGGAAAATTGGGTAGAAAAATGTAAAATTTTATGCAATTTCTAATCTTTTAGTTTAGCAAAGAATTATTGAGTTTCAATTAAATAGTGAAATTCTCTTTCGGATATATGTGTAGTCTGACACATAAAATGATGTAACCCACAGTAACGAGTTACATCTATTTCACTATGAGGGTCAGAAGATTTTAATAAGAATTGCTGTTTACCCGATACTTTTTTGAGTTCACGTTTTAGCATTAACAGGGGCATCGGACAGGGTTGGCCCAAAGCGTTAATTTCAATGACTGCTGTAGTAAAAGAAGAGTTGGTCATTCATTATCAAAACAACTAAAAAAAATATTCTAACAAATTTTTTATAAATGCGGCACATTTTATAAAAGAAGAAACATGCAATTACCTATAAAAAACATTGTAATAAGCTGTTTAAAAAAAGGACTAAAAATAGGGGGGATAATTGAAAAAAATTCTATTAATTGTCATAAACCCATGGTAAGCTCGAACCGTTTTAGGATTTACCACACACTTAAAATGGTTTAAAAACCCTATAACAAATGGATGTAACCGGAAATTGTTGATAGTTTTACAGAATGATTACAAGCTTTAAGATTATAAATATTTTAAAAACTTGTTTGCTCTGCTGTTTGCAACACCGGAAGGTCCTTTTTTCAACATCTGAGGATTGACTTATGACAGCTCGCGAACAAGGCGTAGTAAAGTGGTTTAACGACACTAAAGGTTTTGGCTTTATTCAACGTAACGGCGGTGATGATGTATTCGTTCATTTCCGTGCAATCGTTGGTGATGGTCACCGTTCTTTACGTGACGGCCAACGCGTAGAATTTAGTGTAGTACAAGGTCAAAAAGGTTTTCAAGCTGAAAACGTTCAGCCTTTAGACTAATTCATCTTTTGATGAATCACGGACGCTCCAATTTTTGAATTGGGGCGTTTTTGTTTATAATGATCTTCTCATTAGAGAGATTGTTTGTTAGAGCATGTATTTATGACATCTGGTTTTGAAACCTTGAATTTACATCCGCAACTTAAAAAGGCGATTGATGCTTTAGGGTTTAAGCAAATGACCCCGATTCAGCAAAAGGTTTTAAAATATACGTTGGGCGGGCATGATGCAATTGGTAGAGCACAAACAGGAACAGGTAAAACTGCTGCTTTCCTGATTAGTGTAATTAATGACTTGTTACATAACCCGATTCAAGAGCAGCGTTTTCGTGGTGAGCCACGTGCCTTGATTTTAGCGCCTACTCGTGAATTGGCATTGCAAATTGAAAGCGATGCGAAGTTACTCACAAAATTTTCAGATTTACACATCGTGACACTGTTAGGTGGCGTAGATTTTGATAAGCAAAAGAAACAGCTAGATGCTAATTTTGTAGATATCATAGTTGCCACTCCTGGACGACTAATTGATTTTGTAGAACAAAAAGAAGTTTGGCTCGATCAAATTGAATTCCTAGTCATTGATGAAGCTGACCGCTTATTGGACATGGGTTTTATTCCTTCTGTAAAACGTATAGTGCGTTATTCTCCGCGTAAGGAAGAACGCCAAACCCTCATGTTCTCGGCTACTTTTAGTTATGACGTGCTTAATTTGGCGAGACAGTGGTTATTTGAGCCAATCACTGTTGAAATTGAACCTGAGCAAAAAACCAATAGCGATGTTGAGCAACGTGTTTATGTCGTAGCTAAACAAGATAAATATCGTTTGCTACAAGATATTTTACGTGAAGAACCTATCGATAAAGTCATGATTTTTGCTAATCGACGTGATCAAGTACGCCGTCTTTATGATCATTTAAAGAGAGATGGATATCGGGTCGGGATGCTTTCAGGTGAAATTGCTCAAGATAAACGTTTAAAAATGTTAGACCAGTTTAAGCAGGGTAAAAATAATATCATGATCGCAACTGATGTTGCAGGCCGTGGTATTCATGTTGATGGCGTATCTCATGTGATCAACTATACTTTACCTGAGCAATCAGACGATTATGTGCACCGTATTGGTCGTACAGGCCGTGCTGGGTCGCAAGGTGTAAGTATTAGTTTCCTTTCAGAAGATGATGCTTTTTACTTGCCAGAAATTGAAAAAGCAATTGGTAAGAAATTACCATTAACCCGTATAGAGGGTTATTGCTAATAAAAAAATCCCAATCATTTGATTGGGATTTTTTTTGATTAATTAATTTTACAATAGAAAGTAAGTGTAGTTTGGTAGTCATCATCTTTTGCTAGAGATGCATTTTTGCCAGTTAAAGTACCAATCACACCAGCTGCTGCTTCAACCATTTGGCCTGTTTTCTCGCTTACTACATCTTTTAATACGCCGTTATATGTTGTTTTTTCATCTACAACAACTGGCGTAGTATTTTTTGAACAAGTTTTTTGAGCGGCAGTAATTGCATTATTTTTTGCAATTAGATTTGTCTTACCAATGCCCGTGACTTCAAATTGATTATTTTCTTTTTGAACAGCCAAGGTGTTTTTAGGGGTAGTGGCACAAGCACCTAGTAATAAAACAACACTGCTCAATGCACTCGCTAAAATTATTTTTTTCATGGTTCACCTAATATGTTTAATCGTCAAAAGATCTAACTATTTGAACACAAGTTTTCTAATTGATTTTGAAGAGGTTGTATTAGTTTTGATGTTTTGTCTTAGCAAAATGTCAAAATATGAACTCGTTATTTTTATGTTCTAGATACAATGGTGGATTATCGGTAGATTATGCTAATCTATTTTGAATTTTTTGAGTTAGATCAATATTAATGACGGATTCAGCAACACAGATAATTCATCAGAATATTCACCAACGTCAATCTATTGGTCAATTGATTGAGCCTGCACCAAATACAGATCAATTAGAATTGGCCTTTCAAGCTGCTTTAACTGCTCCTGACCATCATAGACTTAAACCCACACGTTTTGTCGTTATCGAGGCTGAACAGCGTGCTGCGTTTGGTGAGGTTTTAGCGAAAGCACTAGCTGATTTAGGTGAAACTGACTCAGCGCAACTTGAGCGAGTTAAGCAACATCCTTTTCGCGCACCTTTACTCATTTTAGCGCTTACGCAATTGCAAGATCATCCTAAGGTTCCGCATTTTGAGCAGATCTTAAGTACTGGGGCTGCCGTACAAAACCTTTTATTGTCTTTACAAGTTCAAGGTTTTTCCACCATGTGGCGTAGTGGGGCTGTTGTCGAATCAAACTGGTTAAAACAGCATTTAGGATTGCAACCACATGATTTAATTTCAGGTATTATTTATGTGGGCACAGCAGCTAAAGCGATTGCACCGCGTGCAGATATTGAAAGTAAAGAATTCGTAAAAGTTTGGCAGGCATAAAAGTCTGTAAAAGTAAGAAATAGGATAATAAAGCATGGCTGAATTTAAGTTTACAGATTTAGTGGAACCTGTTGAGGTCGATAAAAAAACAGCATTACGTATTACTGTGTTAGGTGGAGGCAGCTTTGGTACGGCTATGGCGAATTTAGCTGCACGTAATGGCTGTGACACCATGATCTGGATTCGTGATGCCGAAACAGCAGAAGAAATCAATAAAACCCATATTAATAAACGTTATTTGCCAGACTTTGTTTTAGAGTCATCATTACGTGCTGTGTCTGACCTTGAACAAGCCGTGTGTGATCGAGATATTATTTTGGTGGCAATTCCTAGTCATTCATTTCGTGATGTATTAAAACAAATTGCGCCTTTTATTACTGCACAAGCGGTTGTCTCTCTAACGAAGGGCGTCGAGGCTAAAACTTTTAGCTTCATGAGCGATATTATTCGTGAAGAATTGCCAGAAGTTCCTTATGGGGTGTTATCTGGACCAAATCTCGCTAAGGAGATTATGGCAGGTATGCCATCTGGTACTGTTATTGCCAGTGATTCTGAATTAGTTCGTTATGCTGTGCAGCATGCTCTTCATAGTGCCTTATTCCGAGTTTTCGGTAGTGATGATGTGCATGGTGTTGAACTAGGGGGCGCACTTAAAAATATTTATGCAGTTGCAATGGGAATTGGTGCTGCTTACAAAATTGGTGAAAACACCAAGAGTATGATTTTAACGCGCGCCTTGGCCGAAATGAGCCGTTTTGCAGTCAAACAAGGGGCAAATCCCTTAACGTTCTTAGGTTTATCTGGCGTTGGTGATTTATTTGCAACCTGTAATAGTCCTTTAAGCCGTAATTATCAGATTGGTTATGCTTTAGGTTCAGGTAAAACACTTGACCAAGCGAGTAAAGAGTTGGGGCAAACCGCGGAAGGAATTAATACGATTGTTCAAGTGCGTGGTAAAGCAGAAGAACTTGACGTATATATGCCTATTACCAATGCCTTATATGAGGTTATTTTCGAGGGTGCACCACCTTTAAATATTGCCTTATCTCTTATGAAAAATGGGCACCGTAGTGATGTTGAGTTTGTTTTACCTCATCATGAAGTCTGAAGAAGAAATGTCATAAATTACGGTTATAATGCAAGAATTATTAACAAGGAATATTTATGCAACTGACATTGGTTCGTCATGGGGAAGCCGCTCCTCCAGTGAATGGTAATGACACTAAACGTCCACTTACCGCTCGTGGGCATGCTCAAGCTGAGCAGACAGCAACATTTTTAAAGGATATTGTTAAGCCTGATATTTTTGTAGTTAGTCCTTTATTGCGTGCTCAAGAGACATTGGCACATATTCAAACTTATTTTAAAGATGTTCCTGTGCTGTTATGCGATAAAATTAAACCCGATGATAATGCGAAAGAAGCAGTTGAGTGGTTGTCTCAGGTTCCTTATGAGTCAATTGTCGTCGTGTGTCATATGAATGTAGTAGGGCATATTGCCGAATTACTGACACATGAAAACTTTAATCCATTTGCACTTGCCGAAGCTCGAATTTATGATCAGGCTGTTATTGCAACTGGTTTATCAACACAAAAAAATAGTTTTATACCCACAATATAATTAAAAAGGTCATTTAGCCCATTATGCTGTATTTATGGATGCCTGAAACCAATGAAATATGGCATTGGTCTAACGGAGAAAACTGGTTGCAGGCAGCAAGTCTTGATCAACTCATACAAGACCTGCAATTACATCAAGGAAAAGAGGCTGTCATCTTTTTCCCTAGTCGCCATGCTCAGGTACTCCAGCAGCACATGGCAAAGTCTCATTACAAGCAATTAGGAGCAGATGGCGTTAAATATTTGCTTGAAGAATTTGTAACTTTGCCTATTGATCATATGAAAGTAGTGCATCATTTTCATGCTGATCAACTCACCGTATTGGGAGTGGCAAAAACAACAGTAGAAACATGGCAGCATGCGATGGCTTTGCTGCCTATTAAACTCGTTGCTTTCTTGCCAGACTTTCTGGTTTTACCTGAACCTCAAGAGCAGCAAGTGGTTTTGTGTAATATTGACCAGAAATTACTTGTGCGTGAAAGTAAATGGGTGGGTAATTCACTCGATGATTTAGCATTATTTTTAGAGTTTCAATCAGTCGAAACTCATTATCAATATAGTGGTTTAACAACAGAGCAACTCGAAAGTTTGGTGGCAGCATCAGATGCCGAACATCATTCTGAATTTATCTATCAATTTCAGGGTTTAGATAAACCTAAACAGCATCCTTTTAATGTTCTACCGAAAGCCAAAGGGCAAGAGCATACGGTTTCTGGTTATTGGAAAGCGTGTGCCGCTATTGTTTTAGCAATTATAGTGGTTCAGTTTAGTTATGATTTTTTGCGTTGGATAAAGTTAAGAAATGTGGCTAATCAAACCGCGGAACAGACGGTCGAGCAATATAAATATTGGTTTGGTCCTTCAAGTCGGGTAAATGAGCAAAATATAAAAAGCCAATTTGAAAGTCATTTACGCATGAGTAAGCAAGGTGATACACAAGCACTTTCTTTATTGAGCCGTGTTGGTCCTATTTTAATGCAAAGACAAATTTTAGCTCAGCAGTTAGCTTATGATGCATCAACACTAACTATGGCATTAAAAGCAAAGTCAGCAGATGATTTGCAAGCTTTAACACAACAACTTAACCAGCAGGGATTCAAAGCTGAATTGGGTAATGTTCAAGCCGATGGTGGTGGGGCAATTGGAGTGGTGAAAATACAATAATGAAAATGATAACTCAATTGCAAAACCGCTTTGACCAGTGGATTGAACAGGTCACTCAATATTTAGACCGTTTGACTGTGCGTGAGCGGGTTATGGTGGTCTTTACTACAATTTTTCTTGTAGTGACTATTGTAGGGGCTTCACTTTGGAAAATGCATTCCTTGGCAGAGCAACAACAACAGCGCTTAAATGATTTAAAAGATTTGATGGTCTGGATGCAGAGTAATGCAGTTACCATGAAACCAGCGAGTGAACTTGAGTTGGGCCAATCGGAAAAAATACAACGAGTAGCTCAGCAACAAGGTTTAACGGTCACTTCTCAACAAAATGGTGAGCAATTACAAATTATTGTTACTCATCAGAATTATGCAATTTTAGCGAACTTTTTAACCCAACTTGCGCAAATGGGTTTAAGTATTCAAAAAATGGAAATGGTTTCAAGTGAAGGACAGATTAAATTAACAGCGACGGTTCAATAACATATTAAAATATGCTGTTCTTAAGCATGGTGTTTTGTGCTACCTGTGCCTATAATATGCCTACCTAAAATCAGTAGACTGTGATTGGTATGTTATATTCACTTGCTCGCCCGATGTTGTTTAGTTTAGCACCAGAGCGTGCCCATGAATTAACATTATCTATGCTTGATAAAGCACATAAGTTCGGCCTGCTACGCCAGAGCGTAGAATCGAAACCAACAACCTGTATGGGAATTGAATTTCCAAATCCGGTAGGTTTAGCGGCTGGGCTTGATAAAAATGGTGCACATATTGATTCTTTAGCCGGACTAGGTTTCGGTTTTATTGAAATTGGTACAATTACACCTCGTCCTCAGTCGGGTAATCCACAACCACGATTGTTCCGTATTCCTGAAGCGAAAGCCATTATTAACCGCATGGGTTTTAATAATGAGGGTGTTGATAAGCTTGTTGAGAATGTTAAAGCTTCAAAATTTAAAGGCATTCTAGGTATCAATATTGGTAAGAATGCAGATACGCCTGTAGAAAAGGCTGTTGATGATTACCTGATTTGCCTTGAGAAAGTTTATAACTACGCTTCTTATATTACCGTTAATATCTCATCTCCAAATACTAAGAACTTAAGAAGTTTACAAAGTGGCGATGCATTAACTGAATTATTGCAAACATTAAAAGAAAGACAACTTGAGCTTGCCGAGCAATATAACCATTATGTTCCTTTGGTTTTAAAAGTTGCGCCTGATTTAACAGCAGAAGATGTTGAGTTTATTGCAGCACAATTGTTGCAATTTAAAATTGATGGTCTAATCGTTACAAATACGACTTTATCGAGAGAAGGTGTAGAAAACCTTCCCTATGGTAATGAGTCAGGTGGCCTATCAGGTGCACCTGTTTTTGAAAAAAGTACAGAATGCTTGCGCTTATTTGCTCAAACGTTAAAAGGACAAATACCATTAATTGGTGTCGGTGGAATTTTATCGGGTGAACAAGCGGTAGCCAAACAGCAAGCTGGGGCAACATTAGTGCAGATCTATAGTGGACTGATTTATACCGGTCCTACTCTTGTAAAGCAATGTGTTGCAGCCATGACTTAAGTGAATATGAACACAATTGATATCATTATTCTGATACTTTTGCTCATTGGGGGGCTAAACGGTTTGCGACAAGGATTTATCAAAGCCTTTGCGAACTTGGTAGGATGGATCATTGCATTAATTATGGGTGCAAAATATGCTGTCCTTCTTGCGCCGTCAATGTCAGGTTTAAGTCATGATCCAGTGGTTCAAAAGATTGCAGCTTTCGCATTTATAGCACTTATGATCATTGTTTTAACATGGATCGTCACTGCATTTTTAAATGGCCTCTTGAAAAGTCTGAAATTGGGGCCATTAAATCGTTTAGCAGGTGGTGCTTTTGGTTCTTTAAAAGGCTTGTTGGTTGTGTTGATTACAATGCAGGGCGTAGGGCCTTGGGTTGAAAGTTCACCACACTGGAAACAGTCCAGACTTATACAATTTTTACTGCCTTATGCACCTTTAGCGACCGAGTTGTCTAAAGATGCAGCAAGTGAGGCACTTCATCAAATAACATCTGGGGGTAGTGCATCAAGCACCCCTTCAAAACCAGTGGACGAATCGGAAGATTTAGAAAACCGATCCGACCATTCGACAAAGAATCCTTTTTATTAATTCCTAGCTTGTCTGCGAGGTTGCTATGTGTGGAGTTGTTGGTATAGCCGGTAAATCGCCAGTGAACCAAATGTTGTTTGATGCTTTAACGATGTTGCAACATCGTGGGCAAGATGCAGCTGGAATAGTAACCTGCCATGAAGGCCGTCTTTTCCTTCGTAAGGATAACGGTATGGTGCGTGATGTTTTTCATACTCGTCATATGAGAGCATTACTTGGTAATTATGGTATTGGTCATGTACGTTACCCAACTGCTGGTTCTGCTAGCAGTGCTGAAGCACAACCATTTTATGTGAACTCACCTTACGGTATTACGCTCGCACATAATGGTAATTTAACCAATGCCGAAGATATTCATGATGACCTGTTTAAAACAGATTTACGTCATATGAATACTGATTCTGACTCAGAAGTTCTTTTGAACGTATTCGCGCATGAGTTGCAGAAGAACGGTACTTTAAACCCTACACCAGATGATATTTTTCACACAGTTACTCGTGTACACGAACGCTGTCTAGGTGCATATGGCGTAGTGGCAATGATTACCGGTCATGGTTTAGTGGGTTTCCGCGATCCAAACGGTATTCGTCCACTGATCTATGGTTCACGTATGACTGAACAAGGCGAGATGGAATATATCATCGCTTCTGAATCAGTTGCTATTACAGCGCTTGGTTTTAAAATTGAGCGTGATATTGAACCTGGTGAAGCAATTTTTATCACTGCTGATGGTGAATTGTTCACAAGACAATGTGCAGCTAATCCAAAATACCGCCCATGTATTTTTGAATATGTTTATTTTGCACGTCCTGACGCCATCATTGACGGAATTTCAGTTTATAAAGCTCGTTTAAAAATGGGTGAAAAGCTTGCTCATAAAATTTTACGTGACTGGGGCGAGGACCATGATATTGATGTGGTTATTCCAATCCCAGATACGAGCCGTACTTCAGCATTAGAACTAGCAAATATTCTAGGTGTGAAGTTCCGTGAAGGTTTTATGAAAAACCGTTATATCGGTCGTACCTTCATTATGCCTGGTCAGCAACAGCGTAAAAAATCTGTACGCCAGAAATTAAACCCTGTAGAACTTGAGTTTAAAGGCAAGAACGTTTTACTAGTTGATGATTCAATTGTTCGTGGCACAACCTGTAACGAAATCATCCAGATGGCACGTGATTCTGGTGCAAAAAAAGTATACTTTGCATCAGCAGCACCTCAGGTTATGTATCCAAACGTTTATGGTATTGATATGCCTGCTAAAACTGAGCTAATTGCTTCAGAACGCAGTGTAGAAGAGATCCAAGAAATTATTGGTGCTGATCGTTTGGTTTTCCAAGAATTGGAAGACTTGAAAAATGCTGTACGTACTAGCAAAGTGCCTGATCTAACTGAGTTTGATTGCTCTGTTTTTGATGGAATCTATGTAACAGGTGATATCGATGGAACTTATCTAAATAATTTGGAGCAGAAGCGTAATGATTCTGCTAAAAAGAAAAAAGATGGTTACATTGATGTTAATGTTGACGCAGCTTCTGTAGATTTAACAGGCATTAAAGAAGAATAGAAATAGCTGAAAAAAGCGGGTGTTTCCCGCTTTTTTCTTTTATGATGAAAACTAACAATGTAATTGGGAATATTTACATTGAAAGAAGTAAGCCACTATCTCATCGAAAATAAGAATATGGCATGGTCCATCACTATGTGTTTGGTTGCTGTGCTGCTTACTATTTTTATCTTAAATTTAATTTTAGGTCTACTCGTCCATTTTTTTGATTATAGTCAACCCATCTGGTGGCACACTTTAAGTCCTTATTTTGTCGCGCTTTTACTTTTTATTATGGTTTGGTCAGTAGTTACTGAACTTTATATCTTGCGTAAAGGTGGACATTCTTTAGCAAAACAGCTTAAAGCACGTCGGTTAGTAAAAGAAGAAAGTACGCCAGAAGAACTGGAAGCATTAAAAATTACTGAATATTTGGCGCAAAATTTTTCACTTAAAGTTCCAACCTTATATGTTTTACCTGATGAAGTAGGCGTAAATGCCCTTACGGCAGGTTTTCACCCTAAAGATATTGTGATTATTTTGACTTGGGGGGCTCTGCAAAATCTAGATAAACTTGAACTATATGGTTTGTTGGGCCATGAGTTTAATCAAATTTTGTCGGGTGAAGCCGTTGAGAATACTAAATTAAAGATTTTATATAGTGGATTAACAACTTTTAGCCAGTGGGGCAGTAAATTGGCGAAACAAGGTTTTAAGCGCTATAGCCCAGGTTATAAACATAAGTTTGAAACCGTCTTTGTTGCGGTGGGTGGCGTCATTTGGTTGGCTGGAAGCCTAGGTGTACTGATTACCCGCTTCATTAAATATTTAACTCTGAGTGGACGCACATTTCGTAATGACCAAAAAACGGTACGATTATTAAAAAATAGTGCCAATACTCAGACTTTGTTACGTATTTATGTTCATCATTCCGGTTCACAAATTCATAGCGCTTATTCTGAATCAATTGCGCATATGTGTTTTGCTAACTCACTTAGTCCTCAAAGCTGGATGAATATTCACCCGAGCATTCGTGAGCGTATTTATGAGTTAAACCCGACTTTGCTACAAGATTTGCAATTAGAAAATTTAAAAAAACTCCGCAATCGTCCGTTATTTAGCTTATTTCATTTTTTAGAGGAATCTGAGAAAGAAATTTATGTTCCGTGGTCATCTCCACAACCGCTACCTTTATTAAGATTGTCACCCATTAGTTTTGCATTAAATGATGCCATTAAGCCTCTTAATAGTGATGTGCGTCGAAATAAGAAGCGTCCTGAGCTAATCCAGCGTGCGCTACAAACTGCTACGGGTTCACGTGAGGTAATGGTCGCTATTTTGATGATTCGTCAATATCGAGAATTCATCCCTAAAGATGCACCAGTAAGTCATGCCATTATTGATGCCTTATTAAATCTTGATGGTCGTATTCATATTCAGATATTTCATGATGCTTGTAAAAACATTGGACATATGCCAGCAAGTATTGCGCGGCAATTTCTTACTAAGCTAGCGCTCATTATTCAGGAAGATGGTGAGATTGGTTTGCTAGATGCACTTTTGTTAGAGCAGGTTAAATATGAACTGAATTTGATGCCCCTGCATTTACCAACTGCATTTGAAGAAGTAAAACCTCAAATTGTTCGTTTGATTGATGCCTTGCTTCATGTTCAACAAATTAATAGTCCAAATCAGTTAGAAGTCCGTGATCGTATTTTACGTTCTCTGCTCAATCCTGATGAAATGAATATTTATGATGAAATTTCGGATGAGCCTTTAGATCTTGCTGAAATTTTAAATGATATTGCAGGTTTATTATTGCGTGATCGTCTTAGTATTTTAGCGATTGCGGAAATGTGCTTGTGGAGCGACCGCATTATCACTCAAGATGAATTAGATGTACTTGAATTACTTTATTGGCGTTTCGGCTTTGAGACAGAAGAAATTGTTGAGCAAATGCAAAAAAGAAATAGTGTTATGATTATTTAAAAGACATCTACAATTATAAAAACAGCTGAACGAAATAAAACACTGAAAAAAAACCTGAAGCCCGTTAGAATGTAGATTGAGTAGAGGTATTGATTCAAACATGATTGGGCAGCAAAGAAATATACTGGCAACTTTAGGAATTGATTTATGGATTCCTAAGACACAGGTGTGCCAAAAAAATAATGCTCAAAGCCTTTGGCGAGATCATGTTGTTGAAGAACCTGAACCGATTATATTGCCTTCTGTAGAACCAGTCGTTTTTGAGCAGCCCACAAAGCCGAAAATCAACGATATTCCAAAAGTTGAACCTGAAATTGTGGCGCCAGTTTCAATACAGGTTCAACCTGTTATAGCACCTCACAATGAAGTGCAAGCGCCTATCATTAAGATTGCATCATTTGAGTTACAGGCTTTTTCTCTTGAGAAATGTGTTATTTTTTTAGATGTTACGAATTTAAGTGAAGAAGAAAAACAGCTTTGGACCAATATACAAAAAGCAAAAATAGGGCAGTATGCTGAATTAAAATGGCCTTTTCCGTTAGCGACTTATCAAGATCAGCGGGGCGCTGGTTCATATATACAAGGCTTTTTAGATGCTGTCGCGGCGGAGAAGAAAATATTGTGTCTTGGTGACTGTTCTTATATTCAACACGCCAATATTATTCATTTAGCAAGTTTAAAAGAAATGCTGGAGAAACCACTCCTTAAAAAAAGGTTATGGAAATTAATGCAAGATAACAATGAGTAGTAGGGATTTACATGAAAAAAGTTGTAGTATTTAGCCAAATTGATGAAGAAATTTTGTCTCGATTACAACAGAATTATCATGTTGTAGTTCTTAACCCAAAATTGGGTGATATTAATGAACAAATACGACAACACGTTATAGATGCTGACGGAATGATTGGCGCAGGACGGTTACTCAATGAAAGTAATCTTGCACCAGCTCAAAAACTAAAAATTATTTCATCTGTAACGGTGGGCTATGACAATTATGATCTGGCTTATCTAAATCAAAGAAAAATCTGGTTATCAAATACACCTCATGTCTTAACTGAAACAACAGCTGATCTTGCTTTTACATTGTTACTAAGTGCTGCTAGAAAAGTTCCTTTTCTTGATCATTGGACTAAACAAGGTGAGTGGAAAAGAACAGTAGGGCCTCAGCAATTCGGTTTGGATGTTTTTGGAAAGACATTGGGAATTATTGGGCTTGGTAATATTGGTGCTGCAATTGCACGGCGTGGTTTTTATGGATTTAACATGAATATTGTTTATCATAATCGTCGTGAAAAGCCTGAATTAGCTGAACCATTAAATGCAGAATATCTTGGTTTAGAACAATTACTCCAGCAGTCTGATTTTGTAGTAACTGCGGTTGATTTAAATAACGAATCGAAAGCTTTAATGGGTAAAGCTCAGTTTGAACTTATGCAAAAACACGCTATTTTTATTAATATTGCGCGTGGTTCAGTAGTTGATGAGCAAGCTTTAATTGAAGCTTTGCAGCAAAATCAGATCTTTGCTGCTGGTTTAGATGTGTATGAAAAAGAACCTTTACAAGATTCAGCACTTTTTAAATTGCCAAACGTAGTCACTTTACCTCATGTAGGTTCAGCTACTGCTGAAACCCGTAAAAAAATGGCAAATCTTGCCTATAAAAATCTGGTTGAGGCTTTAGAGGATAAAATTCCTAGATATCTGGTAAACCAAAACTTTATATAAGTGATTAATAACACTTCATTGCAAAACTAGTCGATTTCGAGTGATATAGTAAAAGTCTATTGATTGAACATCATTTTTTATGGTTCACATCAGTAGACTTTTTTTATGGTTTAATTTTAATAGAGAAAAACTTTTGAGATTTTTGCCAGTTATTTTAAGTGCGACTTTTATAGCAAATGCTTCATTTGCACAGTCTTTCGACCCTCAGTCATCTGCAAATCAGGTGGAAATTCCGAATATTGGAAGTGGGATAGGCTTGCTTGATCAACAAAAAGAAAAATTTATTGGTGAAAAAGTATTCCGTGAAGTTCATAAGCAAATGCCAGTTCTCCAAGATATCTGGCTCGAAGACCAATTTTTCCAAGTATTTTCAAGTATTTTGAGTGAGACTCAACTTGGTCAGCCTATTGGTCTAGTTGTTATTAAAGATCCACAAATTAATGCTTTTGCTGTTCCGGGCGGCCTATTTGCGCTCAATACTGGGCTTATTGCTTCAGCTCGCAATATTGATGAAATTGCTGGGGTTATGGCGCATGAGATTGCGCATGTATCACAAAGACATTTTAGCCGTTCAGAGGAAGCCTTTAAGGGACAAACTTTATTAAGTTTAGCTGGGCTTTTAGCAGGGGTGGCAATAGCTGCACAGGGCGGTGGAGATGCAGGCGCAGCAGTGATGTTGGGAACACAGGCTGCACTAATGGATAGCCAGTTAACATATAGTCGAAATCAGGAACGTGAAGCAGACCGTATTGGCATGCAATATATGTATGCAGCGGGTTTTAACCCTCAAAGTATGGCAGACTATTTTGAAACAATGCATCGTGCAACGAGTCGGGTAAGTTTTTTACCAGATTTTTGGCTGACTCATCCATTGACGACCGAGCGTATGAGTGAAGCTCGGCTTCGTGCAAACCAAATGCCTAAAGTCAAAAATCGTATGTATGATGCAGATTTTGAAATTTTAAAATGGTACACAATGGTGGTTTCAAATCAGGCTACTGAAAACCAACTACAGAGTTTGGCTTCTCAGAAAAATATTGCTGGTCTTATTGGTTTGACAGCTTTTTATGCAAAACAGGGTGATTATGCACAGGCACAATCTACCTTAGATCAAGTGAAATCTAGTGGAAAACCCCTTGTTATCTTATTGCAGACAGATATTTATCTGGGGCAAAACAAACTTGATCAAGCTTATTCTTCAATCGCTTCTACACAAATGACTATGCCTGAAAATAGAGCTTTTAGTTATAAATTGGCTGAAGTGCTGTTACGTCAAGGAAAATTTGCACAAGTTCAAATGCTTGTTCAACGATTTATTAATAAAAACCCAAGAGATATACAAGGTTGGCAATTTTTACAGCAAGCCGCTAATTTGGACAAGGCAGGACCGTTGAGAGCAGTTAATGTTTTGCGCTATCGAGCAGAAGCTGAATATTGGTCTGGAAGTGAAGAAAATGCAATTAAATCAATGTTGCATGCTCAGCGTTTAGCAAAAGACAATCAAGCAATGTCAGCTAGAATAGACAGTAGATTAAAACAAATGCAAGATGAGCGAAGAATGAAAATTTGAAGATAGATCTTTCAAAATTTTCAGTTAGACAAATATGCATAAACTAAAAGGAATTTTAGTTTGAAGGAATATAAAATTTAAGAGAAGAAATTAAGCTAATTTAGCTTTAATTTTTGCTGAAACTATAGAAGGATCGGCACGCCCGGCTATGATCGGACGTAGAGAATTCATCACCTTACCCATATCTTTCATGCTAGTTGCTTCTTGAGCAGAAATCGTTTGCTCAATGAGAGAATCAAGCTCTTCCTCAGTCATAGCTTCTGGTAGAAACTGAGATAAAATCTCAGCTTCGGCTTGTTCTTTACTAGCTAAATCATCACGACCAGCACCTTCAAAGGCTTTGATCGATTCTTTACGTTGTTTAATTTGCTTTTCAATGACCGCAAGAACCTGAGCGTCGCCAAGCTCTTTGCGCTCATCGACTTCGATTTGCTTAATTGCTGCTTGTAGACCACGCAAAACCGTCACTGTTGCCATATCTTTGGCACGCATAGAAGTTTTTAATGCATCAGTAATTTGGTTTTTTAAAGTAGTCATAATTCAGCAGTCAATCACAAATTAATTAGTAAAGGCGAGTAGTACGTACAGATTCGCGAGCCAATTTCTTTTGGTAGCGTTTAACTGCAGCAGCTTTTTTGCGCTTACGTTCTTGAGTTGGTTTTTCGTAGAATTCGCGTTTACGAACGTCAGCTAAAACACCAGCTTTTTCGCATGAACGTTTGAAACGACGGATAGCTACGTCAACTGGTTCGCCTTCTTTCAACTTAACTTGTGGCATGTAAAATCCTCTAGATTATGGATAAGATCAAGCACACTATTGTGCCGGATCACAAGTGAAGGTCAGTATTTTACTCATTTACAACTCATATCACAAGTCTATAATAGCGATTGCAATATTTTGACTCATATAAAAGGCAGTTTTGATGATTGTTTTAGGCTTGGAAACTTCTTGTGATGAAACAGGGTTGGCACTTTATGATAGCGAACTCGGCTTACGGGGACAGGTTCTTTATAGTCAGATTAAACTTCATGCCGAATATGGTGGAGTAGTACCTGAACTTGCTTCTCGTGACCATGTTCGTAAATTAATTCCTTTAATGAATCAATTGCTTGACCAAAGCGGAATAAAAAAGCAAGAGATTGATGCGGTTGCTTATACGCGAGGTCCTGGCTTAATGGGAGCCTTAATGACAGGGGCTTTATTTGGAAGAACTTTAGCTTTTTCTTTAAATAAACCTGCAATTGGTGTTCATCATATGGAGGGGCACATGTTGGCACCTCTACTCTCAAGTCAACCACCCGAATTTCCATTTGTTGCTTTATTAGTTTCAGGTGGACATACACAATTAATGGCCGCTCACGGTATTGGTCAATATGAACTCTTGGGTGAGTCTATTGATGATGCAGCTGGAGAAGCTTTTGATAAAGTTGCAAAAATGATGAGTTTGCCGTACCCAGGCGGTCCAAATATTGCAAAATTAGCTTTAAGCGGTAATCCGTCAGCATTTGCATTTCCGCGCCCAATGCTTCATCAAGGTTTAGATTTTTCTTTTAGTGGTTTAAAAACCGCAGTTTCTGTGCAATTGAAAAAATTGAATGGTGAAAATCGAGACGCGGATATTGCAGCTTCATTCCAAGAAGCAATTGTAGATACCTTAGTAAAAAAATCAGTAAAAGCTCTAAAGCAAACTGGACTAAAACGTTTAGTTATCGCAGGTGGGGTGAGCGCAAATTTACGATTACGTGAACAGTTGGAAACTTCATTAGCTAAAATTAAGGCACAAGTTTACTATGCTGAACCTGCCTTATGTACTGATAATGGGGCAATGATTGCTTTTGCTGGTTATCAGCGCTTAAAAGCAGGTCAACATGATGGTTTAGCTGTAACCACAACACCACGTTGGCCAATGACCGAATTGTCTATTCCTGAATAAAACTATTTTTATTCAAAAGCTTTTTGGTTTTCGATATCAATGTATTCGATATAACCACGGCCTTGAACTTCGTTGCCGAAGTAATTACCAGTAAATTTATAGCCACTAGCATAACCTCGCCCATGACCATAACGGAGTGGGCAGTCAATTTCTGCCTGAATATTCAAAATAATTTGTTTATTCTCATTTCGAGCAATCCACGAAAAGTATTTCGGAAGTCGCATTTTTTCTCCAGTCGGTGAGATGTATTCATCGACTTGATGAGAAATAACGTCAAAGCTAACATCTGTATAAATTTCAGCTGGCTGATCAAGATGTCTAATATGCAGGGTATAAGCTACTGTCTGTCCAGCAATATCTGCTTTTGTAAGAAGAAGTTGAGTGGTCTCATTTAAATTAATAATTTGATAAGTAAAAAAATCAAGCGGCAGTTTATAAGCGTCAGGAAGAAGTTTGTTTATGAAACTATGTGGACCAACTGCTCGTGCATATTCATACGTACAGAGTCCCTCACTTTCAATGCGTTCTGCTTGATAAATTAAAAAGCCTTTAAACTTTGCCAATAAACTAAAATGATCATAAATTGGTGTTTTTATAAACCACGAAACATATGATGTAACATCAATATCAAAGTCGAAATCAAGTCCATCATAATGTCCATGGATATGAACTTGCGGAAATGTCCCTTGTATTGAAATTTCTTTGCCTAATTCTATCAAGCTTCCGTCTTTATCAATTTTTGTATCATTAGGAACGATGTAAGCCTTAAGCAAAGCTTGCTCAACTGCGGCGGTACTTGAAAAAAAAGTGGCAGTTTTTCTGGGGTCTTCATTAATTATGTCGTCATGATCAAAGGCTAGCGCACCAGGTGTGCCTAATAAAATCATAATATTTAGATAACGATGTGGTTTGGGTAAAAGGGGAAAAAAGATACCGTAATGTGTCCAGCTATAATATTTTTCATCAACTCGTGGGCGAATGATATGAGACTGCGTAAAAGGAATAGTTGAGTATTTTTCTGCTTGATCCAAGGCGCCTTGCGCGAGCAATAAGCTTTGACCTAAAACTTTGCTGCCTATAGAAATTTTGGGCAATTGTTTTTTCATATATAAACCTAAATAAGGATAGGACTATCTTTGTTTTAGATTATGAGAAACAACTGCCAAATCTAAGCGGTTTTTAGGCCAAAGCCAGGGCTTTGCGGGACATTTCGTTTAATTGTTAGACAACTGTTTTAACCCATTTAAACCAATCCAGTGCTTTGAGAACTGGTAAGCAGCACGTCCAGAGCGTTGACCACGCATTTGGCACCAACGTAAACTTTCAGCACGAACTTCGTCACTAAAAGTCATGTTTGCTTTATGAATATAATGCTCTACGATTTCTAAATATAAACTCTGGTCCATTGGATAAAAAGATAACCATAAACCAAAGCGATCTGACAAAGAGATCTTTTCTTCAATGGCTTCTTGTGGATGTAATTCAGTATATTGTGGAACATCAACTCTAGTTACAGGTGTATTCTCATGCATGAATTCGGGTAACAAATGGCGACGGTTACTGGTTGCATAAATAATAAAATTACTCGAACCAGATTGTAGTGAGCCATCTAATACACTTTTTAAACTACGATAGTTTTCATCTTCAGCATTAAAAGCTAAGTCATCGCAATATACGATATATTTTTCAGGTCGGTTTTGAATGAGTTTTTGAATTTTAGGTAAGTCTGCTAAATCATCACGCTCAATTTCAATTAAACGTAACCCTTGATTTGCATATTCAGTCAATAAAGCACGCACAATAGATGATTTACCTGTACCACGTGAGCCTGTTAAAAGTACATCATTTGCTGGTAAACCATTTAAAAATTGCAAAGTATTTTGAATAATTTTTTCTTTTTGGCGGGCGATACCTTTTAAGTCATCTAAATAAATATTTTTGGGCGTATAGATGGCTTTAAGCTGCTGATTTTCCCATCTAAATGCAGGTGCAGTAAAATCTGTCTCTTGTTTAGGTTCAGGTAAGACTTGCTGTAATTGATTTAATACAAGTGATAATGTCTGAACTAAATTGTCTGGTAAATCAATGGTAGCCATGGTAAGTCAATCATGTTAAACAGTAATTTACTAAGATACTAACACCGAAAATAACAGGCTGACAAAAAAGTTGTTGCTATACAGTTTATCGGTTTTGCAATTGATTGAAATCTTCAGACCGCGCATAGTGTTGTCATGTCTATTCAGTAAAATCATCTGTGAAGATGAGGACGAAATATGTTTGAAAAAATACGAAGTGATATGAATCCGCATCAGGCTTACCGTATCAAAAAATTACAACGTCAATTAGACATGGCTGAATCTTATGAAGAGTGGAAGTCTTTTGCATTAAAACTAGATGAAGAAACTGGTGTGCAAGAGTGGAAATTTGATAATAGTTCACCTTATTTCGATGCGGAACTTATTTCTTATCGATATACCTTACTGAAAAGATACCGCCAGCAACATCGAACATTAGATTTAATCTATCTACTCAAAGAAGGCCTAACATACGATATTGCAAACATTGGTCATCCAATGCTTTTTGCTGCAACGCATGTGGGCACAAAAAAACTAATTGAAGATTATATTGAAGAAGTTAGCCAAAGCTTGGCCTATATTGCTTCAAGTGAATGCATTACTTTCCAACGAAAAGAAAAAATTGAGTTTTTTGAAAATTGTGAAAAAGCATATGGACAACCGGCTCTTATGTTCTCAGGTGGGGCGACTCTAGGTCTTTTCCACACTGGGGTGTGTAAAGCTTTAATTGAACAAGACTTAATGCCTAAAGTGTTGTCTGGCTCAAGTGCAGGGGCAATTATGACAGGCATGCTCGGAACTTCTGCTAGTGAAGATGTTCAAAATTTATTAAATGGAGAACAATTCTTTAGCGATGCTTTTCATTTTAGAAAACTTCGTGAACTCATTAAGGGGAATGGTGGCATTGCCGATGTGCATTATTTGAAAAAATTCCTTGTTGAAAACTTAGGTGATCTTACTTTTGAGGAAGCTTTCAAAAAATCTGGTTTAAATATTAATGTTGCGGTTGCTCCCTATGATGCAACCGAAAACCCGCGGATCATGAATGCCATTATGACCCCAAATGTTTTAGTGTGGAGTGCTGTATTGGCTTCATGTGCTGTACCTGTATTATTTCCGCCAGTACGTTTAACCAGTAAACGTTATGACGGTGAACATACACCTTATATGGCAAACACAAAATGGGTAGATGGCAGTGTAAGAAATGATTTTCCGCAAGAGAGAATGGCACGTTTATATAATTTAAATTACACCATTGCCAGTCAGGTTAACCCACATATTGTGCCATTTATGCAAAATGATGCAGACCGCTTTCGTAAGGATGTTTTAAGCTGGCCAGAACGTATTTTAAGACGTCAAGGCAAAGTACTGTCGATGGGAATTATGGATTTTACCCGTCAAAGACTTGGTTCTATTTCTCCAGTCAGAAGATTGTTAGATCATGGATATGGCGTAATGGGGCAGCGTTATTATGGCGATGTTAATATTATTGCTAAATATGGCTTGAGTCACTATACCTATACTTTACAAAACCCACGTCCACATTTGTTTAAACGTTTGCAACGAGAAGGGGAGCGTGCGACTTGGCCAAAAATTTCTTCAATTGAGACCCATGCTCGTATTGGCAAGACGATTCAGCATTGCTTAGAAGTTTTGCGTTTTGAAGAAAAGCAACAACAGCCAGAGTCTTACTATGCTGAAGCATGATTTTGCTTCGCATATTGAGAACTTAAAAAGTGTGACAAAACCTGCGAGTGCCGCTTTAGGGCGGTATCTATGGACATTTAGCATAGATAACAAAGATTATTGGTTAAAATATCATTTGCCTAAAACGCATGTTCAAAGTGAGCAGGATTTTATCCATGAACAATTATTTTACGAAGAAATTAATCATCAGAAACCTGCGTGGCTTTTACCCCATAAATTAATCGAAGTGAGTGCCATTCCTCAGTTGAACCATTCTTTAGGCAGGGTTTTAATTTTACCTCATACTGATTTGTGGTTTGGATCATTGCTTTCTAAGACAGATTTAACTGATATATATCATACGATTTGGTTCGCGTTAGATAAGCTCGCAGAACTCCATAGATTTGGTTGGATTCATGGAGATATTAAGAAAGAGCATTTTCGAAAGTTTCAGCAAAATTCTTATTTGATTGATTTTGAGAAAGCCCGACTTTTATCAAGTTCAGATTCAAGGATGGATGCTACGCCACGATATATGGCGCCAGAGCTGTTTGGAGGGGCGTGTAAGGATATACAAAGCGATTTATACGCATTTGGTGTTGTTTTATATGAATGGTTAACCCAAACTCGCTTAGAAGCAAGCAATTACTATGATTGGGCAGTATTGCATTGCCAAAATTTAACCATTCAATTACCCGCACAGTTTATGAGTTTTTATCCATTACTTTCAGGCTTATTGCAAAAAAAGCAGCAAAATCGATTTACAAATGCTGCTGAAGCGATCAATTGCTTAAAAGCAGTTTCAATCTGATAAAAATCATTGATCTAGTTTCTGTATACAATTTACACGGTCAGATTTATTTAGAAAAAAAACACTTGTCACTGTTAGATCTTATCGCTAATATACACAGCCATCGGGGGCGTGGCGAAATTGGTAGACGCACTGGATTTAGGTTCCAGCGCCGCAAGGTGTAAGAGTTCGAGTCTCTTCGCCCCCACCACTTTAAGTTAAATCTTAAAGTTTAATGTAGATGTTAATTCATCTATATTTTGGAAGAGGATTGGTGTAATGGTAGCATGACGGTCTCCAAAACCGTTCGTCAAGGTTCGAGTCCTTGATCCTCTGCCACATTTATTTTAAATAAATGTCCCAGATGGGGGCGTGGCGAAATTGGTAGACGCACTGGATTTAGGTTCCAGCGCCGCAAGGTGTAAGAGTTCGAGTCTCTTCGCCCCCACCATTAGAAGAAGCAAGACGATGTTCTTGCTTTTTTTATGATTAAATCATTAGCTATTTAATCGTACATATAGAGGATTGGTGTAATGGTAGCATGACGGTCTCCAAAACCGTTCGTCAAGGTTCGAGTCCTTGATCCTCTGCCAATGATTTAAAAAAAAGCTCCTTTTTAGGAGTTTTTTTATTGCCTAGATTTTTTAAAGCTCAAATTATTTCATGCCTTCGTTCATATTTTCATTTAGCCATTGAATAAATTATGAGCGATTACCTTTCTGTTCCTTGATATTTTATCTAATCAGATCTAAGTCGTTGGTTAAGTAGAGAATATATTAATATTTTAGTTGCTCTATTAAGTTATTGTTTTTCTGTTTTTTATTATAATTTATAAAATTTTTTTAATAAAAAGCTTGAATAGAAATTTATTTCATGTATCATGCTCTTAACTAGAAAAAAGTCTTGTTAGTAAATCTTCTTTAAAGTATCGTAGTTTTAGTCATAATCCTTCGTTTTTTAAGATCTTAACTCAATTTGTTATTCTTTTTTCAAAGTTATGTTAGCGTCATTGTAAGATGATACTAAAATATTAGAAATCAGTAGGATATATCATGTCTAATACAGTAAGTGGTACAGTAAAATGGTTTAACGAAACTAAAGGTTTCGGTTTCATTCAACAAGATAATGGTCCAGATGTGTTTGCTCACTTCAAAGAAATTTCTGGCTCAGGTTTCAAAACTTTGCACGAAGGTCAACGTGTAACGTTTACTGTTACTCAAGGGCAAAAAGGCCCAAATGCTGTAAATATTATTCCACAATAATATTTCAGTAAGAAAAAAAAGCACTATTTAGTGCTTTTTTTTATTTCAGTCTTTTAAAAGAAATTCTGTTGTTCTTTTAAATACTATAAAAGCCTTATTAAAGAGGGCTTTTTTTATGTCTAATAGTTTGTATGTCTAATAAATCTTCGCGATCACTCATCGGTTGTTTTTAAAACATAGATTTAGTGTAGGTATAAAATATAAATGATCAGGAATAAATATGTGCTAGATTGAAAAATCTTTAGATAAAGAAATTTTATATTTCACGGAATTGTTAATGAACGTTAGACTGTGTTATGCCAGCCAACGAAACGAAAAAAATGAAGATTTATTACAAGATTTACGTGATATCCTGACAGAAGCTCGAAATTTCAATGATTTGAATCAAATTTGTGGTGTGCTCTATTATGCTGATGATGCTTTCTTTCAATGCCTAGAAGGTGAGCAAGAGTTAGTGGAACAATTATTTGAAAAAATTAAAAATGATCAAAGGCATTACAATGTTAAATGGCTGTGTACATATTCCATTGAGAAGAACTCTTTTCAACGTTGGTCAATGAAATATGTACAACGTAATACGAATATTGAATCTTTCTTTTTAAGTATGGGAGAAACTAGTTTTAATCCCATTCGTCTTGATGAGCAGAATTTAAAAATTTTCTTAAATGAATTATCAATTGCTGAGCAAAGCAAAATTAATACAGGTAAGAAAGTAGGTATGGTTAAGCGTGGGGTGAACCCTTTCTAGCTATCACCCCGATATGGATAGTCTTGAGTTTAGGAATCATTTTAGTCATAACAAGATATACAATGACTGAACTTGCGAGCATCCATATCACTTCTAAACTTTGGCTAATCACAAACATTGCCCAGTAAAAAAAGCTAAATAAAGCGAGACATAGTCCACTACCTTTGAAATACCAAGTAATAAATATTCCAAAAAGTGCTGAAGAGAGCAGAAGGTTGGTCGTCTCATTCATTCCTAAATAGTTAAAGAAAATAATCAGTAAGCATAAAGCTAACATTGATAGTAAATATACAAATATATTTTTTGCAATAAACATTTTTATATCCTATCTGATGATTAAAAAAATATCTTTCCTCTGCTTCCAGAGGAAAGATAGTACATATTAATTTTTTGAGATTCTTTTTCTATTATTAAGAATTTTTATATTAATAAAGATAATGTTACCGTTTCTCCAGATCTCTTCATTAATATTCAGCTTTCTATTTAATAGTAAAGAGTGCTTATATGTGCCGAAATTAATTATAAGAAAAACAATGAGTTAATTTGTAGGTTTTGACTTACATGGTTGTAAGAAATTGCCTACAATTGTATAAAATATAGACGAATTTTACAAAATAAAATTTACATTAAAACTTTATATATCAATTGGTTATTTGGTTTTATTGTTGAGATGGGTTTTACATAAATAACAAAAAGTAACATATGTTTTGAGCTATATATTTCTCAAAATAAAAAAGTATGAGTTCATTAAATGAATATTCAGTAAAAAGTTATTTTATGAAATTATCAGAATAAGTATTTATTAATATTAGAAAATTAATAATTAAAAGTTATATGCTCTAATTTATACATTAAAAATTAGATAGGATTGGTAACCATACAGAGATGAGTAGTGTTAGCGCCATCATTTTATTAAAAATATTCATATGCTTTGGTTTTGAAAATAATCGTTTGCTTAGCCTGCCAGCTAAAGCCCATGTGTAAAGACAAGGAATAGCTATAACAAAAAAAATGAAGGATAAAATTGAGATATTCACCCAGATATCTTGCCCCTGTTTTGTGTAGACACTAATCACTGCAAAAGCCATCATCCATGTTTTAGGATTAACTGCTTGCATAAAAAAGCCAGTAAGAAAACCAATCGGATCTTTTTCTTTGTCTTGCTCTAAATGAATAATAGGGTTGTAATTATATAATTTCCAAGCCAACGAGGTGAGCCAGATTAAACCAATGAGAGTCATAATTTTTTGAATAATTGGGTAAGCTAGAAGGGTTGAACCCAGCCCAATGCCAACGATGAGCACAAGTAGAGCAGCCCCGATGCAAGAACCTAAAATGACAGGAAATGTTTTAGAAATTTTATAACGGCTACTTAAATTTAAAATTATAAAATTAGTTGGGCCGGGAGTAATTGAGGCAACAATAGCAAATAATGAAAATGCAATAAGGTTTTCCATCTTGTCTGTTTTAGCGAATAGGGGGCTACAAGATGAAATAATTAAGATTTTTAATCTTGAAGATTTGTGCAAATTTTTCTATAGGCCGCAGGTGTTAAACCATAGCAGCGCTTAAACCACCGACTTAAATGACTTTGGTCAGCAAAGCATAAATCTGAAGCAACTTGTGCGGGAGATATGCTTCTGGCGAGTAAATCACGCGCTCGTGTAAGTCTAAGTTGAATGAGGTATTGATGAGGTGCCAAGTGAAAAGTTGCTTTAAAAATGCGGTGAATATGGTATCTGTCTAGGCCTATCATGCGAGCGATGTCTTCAAGTCCGATATCTTCAAATAGATGATCATGCAAAATATCTCGGATTTGGTATGCGATTCGAGGCGTGTGAGTATAAGGCGATTGGTGAGCTTTTTTTAGCCATTTCCCTTGTGCGATATACTGAATAAGTAGGTCTAGACTATTATCTTTGACGATATTCATTTCTTTATAGTGCAGATGCTGGAATGCTTGAGAAGTAATAATAGCGAGTTGTTCATCTGATTTTAATGGTGCATCAATGACTAACTCGTAGTGATCAGGGCTATTATGAAATAAGCCTTGGATTCGTTGTTTTAACCAGTCTGGATGTAGGTATAGCATTTGATAGGTAAAGCCATCAGACGCAGGAGCATGTCCATCATGGATTTCTTCTGGTTCAAGCATAAAGACTTGCCCCGCATGACTATTGATTTGCTTTTTACGACAGTGAAATTGTTGAATGCCGGATTCAGTTACACCAATTAAATAGCTCGAATGCCAGTGGGGATCATAAGCATGACCAGTAAAATGGGCACGGATTGTTTCAATACCTGTATTGGTATCTTTTGAAATATCCACCCAGTTACCCATAACAATCCACCAATAAATTTTTAAGTTTTGCCCTTAGAACGGTACAAAAGAGGTGAGTGTAGTTCTAGAAGATTTGTGCAAAATCTTTAAGAAAATTGAGCAATTTTTTGAACTCAATGCAATTTTATCTATGGATAAAATTTGCCAAGCAGGACACCAAACTAAATATCAAAGCACTCAGGCCAATAACTTGAAAGAAAGTTGATAAACTTGCATCAAAATATAGAACAGCGATACTTCCGATAACAGCTGCAATAATCATTCTGATGGTACCAGCTAAGATAGGGCCTAATAATCGTTTTGAACCTTGTCCTGCAAAATAAAGAGCCATACCTATACCTATTGCTCCGTAAAAAGGCGCAACATGCTGCAAGTAATTTGTTCCAGTCTGAAGGACAGATGGATCATGACTGAAAAAACCAAGCCAAATGGAAGGAAAAATACTAAAGAAAAGTCCTATTGAGCCAGTGATAAGGAATGTAATAAAAACCCCGATCCATGTGATATGACGTGCTCTTTGAAATTGCCCAGCTCCATAATTAATACCTACCATGGTCATGATTGCTGAACCGATGCCGAACATAAGCGGAACTTGCACGTAGTCTAGTCGGGAAGCAATACCGTACCCAGCGATTGCATCAGAACCAAATTGACCAACTAAGGTTGTTACGATGACAACAGTTAAATTGAGTTGAATTATTCCAATAGCAGACAGTGAACCAATACCAAGAATATCTTTGAAGAACTGAAAATTGATAGGCTTGATCGATAATTTGATAATGCTATGCGTTGTTCGCATGTGCCTAATTAAGCATATGATGGCAAAAATATAATAACTTAAGACAGCGAGCCCAGCTCCAGCTACACCCAATGAGGGAATGAATCCCCAACCAAAAATGAAAATAGGTGATAGGGGTAAAAGTAGTACTCCACCTAGAAGCGTTATGCGGGCCGGAGTTTTTGTATCACCTGCACCGCGTAATGCGGCTGAGAGTAGGGCTACAGCCCAGATGAGCGGTGAACCCATAAAAATAATATTGGAATATTTGAGGGCTGCATCTAAAGCTAAGCCACTAACGCCCATTAAGTGATATATCATCTGGGCTGAGGTGAGCATAACAATACTAAAAACTCCTCCCAAAATGCCAGCAAGAATTACACCATGCCAGACAAGGGATTGGACATCTTCTGATCGGCCTGCTCCAGAAGCCCGAGCAATTGCTGAAGCTAGTCCTCCACCAAATCCACCATTCGCTAGCATTTGCATGAGCATAAGAATTGGGAACACTACGGCTACACCAGCTATTACATCAGTTCCTAGAGAGCTAACAAAATATGTTTCTAGTAATCCAATCAGGGTTTGTACGAGTAGAACAGCTATGGTGGGTAACGCCAGTTTTAGCATTACTTGGGGAATTGGTCCGTTTAAGATCGCATGATTTAAATCATGTGTATTTAACGGCTGGCGTACTGATTGTTCCCGCATAATAATTCTCGCTTTATAAACTGCTTGTCATAGAGGTAATAGGGTTCCTTCAAAATTTTTGAGGTTGCCAGCCGCCACCCAGTGATTTATAAACTGCTACAGCAGCAAGGGCTGAATCAGTTTGTGCCTGTACTTTTCTATCTGAAAATTGCAAAGCACTCGAATTTGCTTGTAATACTTCTATTTGACTGTTAATTCCTTTTTGATAAGCAATTACAGCGATTTTCTGTGCATGCTTTAGTGCATTTTCTCCATCTTGAAGTGCTACGAGTTGTTCTTGTCGTTTAGATAAAGTTGATAATGAGTTCTCTACATCTTCAGCTGCATGTAAAACGGCTAACTGGTAGGCTGCAAGCATTTCGGCTTCTTGCCCCTTAGCTAAGCGAATTTGTGCATTAATTCGACCAAAATCAAATAAGCGCCAACGCAAGTCTAATAAGCCAGCAGCTTGATTGGCACCACTTGAAAATAGGTTTCCACTTGCTATGGTTGAACTACCAATTAAGCCGCTTAAAGAAATCTTGGGATAGTATTCTGCAATCGCACTGCCAATACGTGCATTTGAAGCTGCCAATTGTCTTTCAGCCATGATGAGATCTGGGCGTCTACTTAAAAGATCGTGAGGTGTTCCTGTTTCTGTAATGTTAGGAATAACAGGAATTGGTTTTACTTCCGCTAGTTCAGCTTGGTGAGTTCCTGGTACGGTTCCAAGCATGACGTCGAGTGCATTCATGGCAATGTCTAGATTCATTCCAAGTGCGGGAACTACAGCTTGAACTTGAGCAACATTCGCTTTAGCTTGTTTGACCTGAAATTCAGATGCCAATCCTTTGCTATATAAAAGTTGAATAATTGAAAGAAGTTTTTGTTGCGTTTGTAATTGTTGCTGGGCAATGTCTAATCGAGATTGTAATCCTCGAATATTAATATAAAGATTTGCTGTTTGCGCTGCGACCATTAAACGGACTGCTGATGCGCCTGCATTCGAAGCCTGATAGTTTGCTAGAGCACTTTCACGGTCTCTTCGAAGACCTCCGAAAATATCTAATTCCCAAGTGGCACTGAGGTTTGTCTCATAAGAACTACCATGTCGGTCAAAATTAGGCATTGAATTTAAAACTTGCCCCAGTGGAGTGTCAACGGATTGGTAAACTTTAGCTGCTTGCGCGTCAACAGTACCTATTGGGCGTAAAGAAGCATTGACTGCCGATAAGCCTGCTTGGGCTTGAGTTACACGGGTATATGCTTGGGTCAGATCAAGATTTTGTTTTAATGCTAATGTGATATATCGAGTAAGTTGAGGGTCATTAAAGCTTTTCCACCATACTTCAATATCTGCTTTGGTTTCGTCACTTGATGAGTTTAATGGAGCGCCAATGTATTGCTCGGGTAGCGATATATTGGGACGTTTATAATTAGGACCTACAGTACAAGCAGCAAGAATGCTGGTGAGTATTGGTAAGAAAACGATAGATCTAGATAACATATTTTCCCCAAGGCGAGATTTTGAACAATGGTTTAATTGTGACTATAATACAATTTAGTCACTTGTTGTCAATATCAGGGGCCAAGAGTTAAACTACGACTTTCACACAAAGGTTTGAATTGAAAATATGAGTAAAGAAAAAAGTAGTTATCCTGTTTCAAAGCGAGGACCGGAAGATCATGAGGTCAGGGACCAAATCGTGGTTGCTGCTACAGAGCATTTCAGCCGCTATGGTTATGAGAAAACTACAGTTTCTGATCTTGCAAAGTCTATAGGCTTTTCTAAAGCTTATATTTATAAATTTTTTGAATCTAAACAGGCAATTGGCGAAATGATATGTGCCAATTGTTTGCGTGAAATTGAAGATGAAGTTAATACAGCTATTAATGAAGCTGAATATCCAGCTGAAAAATTAAGAGTGTTATTTAAAGTAATTGTTGAAGCAAGCCTTCGTTTATTTTTTCAAGACCGCAAGCTCTATGAAATTGCCGTTTCTGCTGCTTCTGAGAAATGGGATGCTACAATCGCTTATGAAAATCGAATTCTTAAAGTAGTACAGAACATTATTCAAGAAGGTCGCCAATCAGGTGATTTTGAAAGAAAAACGCCAATTGATGAAGCAGTTAAGGCTATTTATTTAGTCATGAGACCTTACCTACACCCATTACTTTTACAACATAGCATTTCATATAACACGGATGCTCCAGTACTGCTTTCTAGTCTTGTACTGAGAAGTTTATCGCCATAATAAATTTGTGACTATTGACTAAATTGGTCACTTGATTAAAAATGAGTCTCCTGATTAATTTCTTCAAGGGGGGGACTCTAATATGCGTTATCGTCGCCTTATTCCATTTGCTGCAATATATTTATTTCCTTTTTTCTTGCTAGGTTGTGCTGAAAATACACAATCTGACCCTCGTACTTCGGCACCCTTAGTACGAGTCGCAACTGTGCAAGAAGAAATTACTTCTGACTCAAGAGCATTTACAGGCACGATAGGCGCACGGGTAGAAAGTGATCTTGGTTTTCGTGTCTCTGGCAAAGTAATCAAACGGTTTGTTGAAGCTGGCCAGACTGTAAAACGCGGACAGTTACTGATGCGTATTGATCCGGCTGATTTGGAACTTGCTGCCAAAGCTCAGCAAGAAGCTGTAGGCGCAGCCAAAGCACGTGCTGAACAAGCAGAAAAAGATGAAGCTCGATATCGCGATTTGCGTGGAAGTGGAGCTATATCTGCTTCCGCCTATGATCAGATTAAGGCCGCAGCAGATACGGCGAGAGCACAGCTAAGTTCAACGCAAGCTCAAGCTAAAGTTGCATTAAATGCCAGTCACTATGCCGAATTAACAGCCGATGGTGATGGCACAATTATGGAAACACTGGTTGAACCGGGGCAAGTTGTAAGCGCGGGTCAAACAGTAATTCGTTTAGCTCATTCTGGTCAAAGAGAAGCGGTTATTCAGCTTCCTGAGACCTTACGCCCTGCAATAGGAGCTATTGGTCAAGCCACTCTCTTTGGTAAAGAAAATATAAGTGTCCCAGCTAAACTTAGACAGTTATCAAATACAGCAGATCAACTCACTCGTACTTTTGAAGCACGTTTTGTATTAGACGGAGATTTAGCAAATGCTCCTTTAGGTTCAACCGTCACTGTACGGATTGGAGCTCAAAATCAGAGTCCACAACATTTTTTACAAGTACCGATTGGTTCATTACTTGATAAAGGAAAGGGGGCTGGGGTATGGGTAATTAATGGAAAAACTCAAAAAGTAACGTGGCGTTCTGTTGTTGTTAAACAGGTTGATGATGAATATGCGTATGTAACTGGCAATATTCAAAGTGGAGATCAAATTGTTGCTCTAGGTGCACATTTACTTCGAGAAGGCGAGTTAGTCCGTATTACATCACAGGCAAAAAATCCTTCAGTTAGAAATGAAGGAGGGCGCTCATGAGCGAGAAAGGTTTTAATCTGTCGGCTCTTGCTGTCCGTGAACGGGGTATCACGCTATTCCTGATTTTTCTGATTTCAATTGCAGGCATCGTTGCTTTTTTTAAATTAGGTCGAGCTGAAGACCCAGCTTTTACAGTGAAGGTCATGACCATTGTGACTGCTTGGCCCGGTGCAACTGCCCAAGAAATGCAAGATCAAGTCGCTGAAAAAATCGAAAAACGGATGCAGGAGCTGCGTTGGTATGACCGAACAGAAACCTATACCAGACCAGGGCTGGCTTTTACCACACTAACCTTACTTGATAGTACGCCACCTTCTCAAGTTCAGGAGGAGTTTTATCAAGCGAGGAAGAAAGTAAATGATGAAATGAGCAATTTACCAGCTGGTGTAATTGGACCGCTGGTTAATGATGAATATGCAGATGTAACTTTTGCATTATTTGCTCTGAAGGCAAAAAATGAAGCACAAAGATTATTGGTGCGTGATGCAGAAACCATAAGACAGCAATTGCTCCATGTGCCTGGTGTAAAGAAGGTCAATATTATTGGTGAGCAATCTGAACGTATCTATATTGAATTTTCACATGAGCGCTTGGCAACATTAGGCGTAAATCCACAAGATGTATTTGCTGCACTTAATAATCAGAATGTACTTACTCCCGCGGGTTCCATTGAAACCAAAGGTCCTCAAGTTTTTGTCAGATTAGATGGTGCTTTCGACAAACTACAAAAGATTCGTGATACGCCGATAACTGCCCAAGGTCGTACTTTGAAATTGTCAGATATTGCGAGTGTTAAACGTGGTTCTGAAGATCCGGCAACTTTCATTATCCGCAATGGCGGTGAACCTACCTTACTGTTAGGGGTAGTCATGCGTGAAGGATGGAATGGATTAGATCTAGGTAAAGCCTTAGAGAACGAAGTTGGCTCAATCAATGAAGATTTACCTCTTGGCATTAGTTTGAATAAAGTCACTGATCAAGCGGTTAATATTAGCTCGTCAGTAGATGAGTTCATGCTTAAGTTCTTTGCAGCATTGCTTGTGGTAATGTTTGTAAGTTTTATCAGCATGGGATGGCGCGTTGGCGTTGTTGTTGCTATGGCTGTGCCACTTACATTAGCTATTGTTTTTGTGGTGATGTTGGCAACGGGTAAAAACTTTGACCGAATTACACTGGGCTCTCTTATTTTAGCCTTAGGACTCTTGGTTGATGACGCCATTATTGCCATTGAAATGATGGTCGTCAAAATGGAAGAGGGCTTTAGTCGTATCGCGGCGTCTGCTTATGCATGGAGCCACACGGCGGCACCAATGCTCTCTGGAACACTGGTCACAGCGGTTGGATTTATGCCAAATGGCTTTGCTCGGTCTACGGCTGGTGAATATACCAGCAATATGTTTTGGATTGTCGGCATTGCACTTATTGCCTCATGGATTGTTGCTGTAGTTTTTACACCTTATTTGGGTGGGAAGATGTTACCTGATTTTAAAAAGGTCGAAGGTGGGCACAATGCAATTTATGACACCCCACGATATAACCGTTTCCGCCAAATTCTTGAACGTGTAATTGCTCGTAAATGGCTTGTTGCCGGCAGTGTTATAGGATTATTTGTTTTGTCAGTAGGTGGAATGGCATTGGTGAAAAAACAATTTTTCCCAATCTCTGACCGTCCTGAAGTCCTTGTTGAAGTACAAATGCCTTATGGCACATCAATTACACAGACTAGCGCTGCTACAGCCAAAGTTGAAGCTTGGTTAGCTAAGCAAAATGAAGCAAAGATCGTGACTTCGTATATTGGTCAAGGTGCACCTCGTTTTTATTTCTCAATGGGACCTGAGTTACCAGACCCATCCTTTGCCAAGGTTGTGATACGAACTGATACGCAAGAGGAACGTGAAGCCTTAAAACATCGTTTAAGACAAGCTATTTCGAATGGACTTGCTTCAGAAGCACAGCTACGTGTAACACAACTTGTCTTTGGGCCATATTCGCCATATCCAGTGGCTTACCGTGTTTCAGGTCCTGACCCAGAAAAATTACGTGTAATTGCAGCTCAGGTTCAGCATGTTATGAATGCCAGCCCAATGATGAGAACTGTAAATACCGACTGGGGAACACGTGTACCAGCACTTCATTTCACCTTGGAACAAGACCGCTTACAAGCAGTTGGTCTGACATCAAGCTCAGTGGCACAGCAACTACAGTTTTTATTAACAGGTATCCCGATTACCTCTGTGCGCGAAGATATTCGTACAGTACAAGTCGTTGCCCGTTCTGCAGGTGATATAAGACTGGATCCTGCAAAAATTGGTGATTTCACACTCACTGGGGCAAATGGACAACGTATACCTCTGTCACAAATTGGCAAGATCGAAGTACGGATGGAAGAACCTGTCATACGCCGTCGAGATCGGGTCCCAACCATTACTGTTCGGGGAGATATTGCTGAAGGGTTGCAACCACCAGATGTATCTACCGCAATTACCAAACAGCTTGAACCCGTTATGAAAAATCTACCGAAGGGTTATCGCATTATTGAAGCAGGTTCTATTGAAGAGTCGGGTAAAGCCACTAAAGCGATGCTTCCTATTTTCCCGATCATGTTGGCAATGACTCTGCTCATTATCATTCTTCAAGTGAGATCTATCGCTGCAATGATTATGGTGTTTCTCACCAGCCCGCTGGGATTAATCGGTGTGGTACCGACACTTCTTTTATTTCAGCAGCCATTTGGTATCAATGCATTGGTTGGGTTGATTGCATTGTCTGGAATTTTGATGCGCAACACACTCATTTTGATTGGGCAAATTCAACATAACAAACAATCTGGGCTAGATCCGTTTAATGCAGTTGTGGAGGCCACAGTACAACGTGCCAGACCCGTCATATTAACGGCCTTGGCTGCTATTTTGGCTTTCATTCCTCTGACTCATTCAGTGTTTTGGGGAACGCTGGCTTACACACTGATTGGTGGAACGCTTGCTGGAACGATTTTAACGTTAGTTTTCCTGCCGGCTATGTATTCAATCTGGTTCAAAATCGGAACTAAACCAGCGGTTTAATGATCAGATTTTTAAATTTAAAAATTATTGGAGTTCGTATGTCAAACTCAAAAGTGGTTGTAATTACAGGTGTTTCCTCTGGAATTGGTCGGGTTACGGCAGAAAAATTTGCTAAAAAAGGCCATAAAGTATTTGGAACAGTCAGAAATAAAGTAAAAGCCCAACCTATAGAAGGGGTTGAGCTCGTTGAAATGGATGTGTCTGATGAAGACTCTGTCCAGCTTGGGATTCATTCTATTATTGATAAGGCTGGGCGTATTGATATTTTAATTAATAATGCTGGAGCAAGCCTGATCGGTGCAGTAGAAGAAACCTCGATAAAAGAAGCAGAATTTTTATTTAATACGAATGTATTTAGTATTCTTCGTACCATACAAGCGGTATTGCCTTATATGCGAGTACAGCATTATGGGAGAATTATAAATATTAGTTCGGTATTGGGTTTCCTTCCTTCACCTTATATGGGGCTATATTCGGCAACCAAACATGCAGTTGAAGGGATGTCGGAGTCTTTAGATCACGAGCTTCGTCAATTTGGAATTCGAGTGACAGTTGTCCAACCTTCTTTCACCAAAACCAATCTGGATAAAAATGCGCCGTTGGTAAGTGCAAAAATTCCTGAATATGACAATGAACGTAGCTTAGCTACACAGGCCATATCGAATCAGATTAATCATGCATCTCAGCCGGACGGTGTTGCAGATACAATTGTCGCTGCTGCGATTGGCGATTGGCAAATGCGCCGTACACCATCTGGACAAGCATCTTTATTAAGTAAGTTACGTCGCTTCATGCCAAGTGGTCCTGTTGATAAAAGTATTAGAAAGACTTTCGGTTTGAAATAACTTATTTTTATCTTATAAAAACTAAGCATAAAATTTATGCTTAGTTTTTATTATTTTGAGTCGCTATTTAATTTTTGATTTTTAAATTCTGCCCATTCAATAAGTGCTTCCATAGAAGGGCCTAGTGCTAACCCTATTTCAGTAAGTTCATATTCAACTTTAGGGGGGACTTGTGGATAGACGGTCCGTTTAATAATCCCATCTTGTTCTAATTGTTTAAGTTGCTGAATCAGCATTTTTTGATTAACGCCTTCGATAAGTTTTTCTAATGCAGAGAAACGTAGGGGTTGTTTTGCTGCAAAAAGCTGACAAAGGATGATTATTTTCCATTTCCCCTCAATAACTTTAAGAGCTTCAGTGGTGATTTTTGCCCATACTAGCCGCTGTTGAGGGTCTTCACAATTCCAGTCGCGTTCTGCTTTCATACTTACCTTTTTGGGATATACTTACTTTTTTGTGTGTACTTCCTATTATCTCAGCTTATCTTTAAACTTAAAAGTGTTAACTGTATTAAACTTCTAAAAAGGTTGTTATATGAAAATAGGTATGATTGGTGTGGGTAATATTGGAAAGACCCTTGCATGTCTTTTTAAAGAAGCAGGCCATACTATATATGTTGCGAATTCTAGAGGTGTGGACGGTGTAAGAAAAATTGCGGATGAAATAAACGTAGAAGCAGTCGATATATATGGAGCTGTTAATTCTTCAGATGTTGTTATTTTATCAATTCCTCTCCCAGCTATAAAAGAATTGCCGGCAGATTTATTTTACTCAGCGCCTACAGATAAAATTATTATAGATACGAGTAATTATTATCCTGATTTCCGTGATCCGCATATTAAAGAAATTGATGATGGAATGACAGAAAGTGTTTGGGTATCCAAGCAGATTAATCGTCCTGTTATTAAAGCTTTTAATAATATTTTAGCTTATTCACTTGCAGAATTAGGCCAAGTTGAAGGAAGTAAAAATAGATTAGCGATAGCAATTGCTGGAGATAGCATCCCTTCAAAAAATGTTGTTATGAGCCTTGTTAACGACATAGGTTTTGACCGTGTAGATGCAGGGAATTTAGAGGATTCTTGGAGACAACAACCATGTACGCCAGCATATTGCTGTGATTATGATCAGCAAATGATGAGGAAAGGAGTCGCTATTGCTCAAAAAGGAGAGGCTCAAAAAAAACGTGATCGTTTACCTGAACTCTTCTCAAGCTTAGGGGCTAATCCAACGCATCAGGATATTGTGCAAATGAACCGAGACTTAAATCCAATAGTCGATTAAATTTTAAAGATTATGTTCTAAAACTTAATTTTAATAATATAAAGGCTTATTTTTTTATAATGATTAAATAAGCCTAATTTTTGGAATTAATAAAAACTCCTTTATTTAATAGATTTGGTGGCAACTATCTAAGAATTAAAAACTTATTAGTCGTAAAGTTTTGAATAAATAAAGATTTTTTAAGAGGGCAGATTAATGCTTTTCGATTCATAATTCCATAAATTAAATAGACATATTCTTGCGATGAGCCAACTAATGCAAAAAGTTGATCTTGCTGATCAATACCAATAAGGATTTCATTGGTTAATTTTAACATATCAAAAGGTGAGGCATTCTTGTTGGCCTCAACAGATATATTGAAATTCTCAAATGTTTTCTTGATATCAAGTAAGGAATAATAAAAATTTTGCTGGTTTCGGTAAGCCGGTAAATAGGTAGTAATATGTTCTATATCTATGGGTTTATTGTGCTTTGCAGCAATAGCCGAGGCAATAATAAAAGCAATATTTGAAGTATTTGAGTTTATTGAACTCATTTTTAATTTAGAGATAGAGTTCTGGATATTATCAGGTATATGTTTAACAGAAGCTGAGCACATATTTATTGACCTATAGACTGTAGTAGCTTGGGATGTATTCAGCCCTGCTAATAATGGTATAAAAATCATGAGTTGTTTTAATTTAAGCCTCATATCAAGCTTTATATGAAACTTTTTGCTTAACAAAATTTCAGGTTTCCGTAGCAGTTTTTAATACCTATCTGTCCAGAGTCAATAGGATTAATAATTAACTCTCTACCAACTAATCCTCCTAATGCCTCGCCAAGTCCTACATCAATCCGCTGTTGCGTTTCGATATCCGTGAGTAAAACTTTAGGTAAGGAAAGCCACCATCCAGGTTGAGCGGCTACAGTATTGTCGAAAGTTCCTGTACTTATTTTTTGCCAACGGATGGCCTCTTTTTGTAAGGACAATGATGCGTCACTAGTAGGGATTGTTCCTGCTGCATCTTGGGCTAGTAAAATTTCATGGAAACCAGATAGAGGATAATCTTTTAATGTGGCATTACTTAGAGTTAAACCTAAAGGTAGATCTAAGATACCTAATACACTTAGTGGACCAGTTTTAGCTACTACATTATCCAGCGTTGCTGATGTAGCTCGGTTAAGAATAAGCTGTTTGTTATAATCATTAATATGTGCTTCTGTAGAGATCAATCCATTTGCAATCACTACATTCTTCAGAACAGTATTAGTAAGCGTTAAATTCAAATCACCAGATAAAGAGTTAATTCCTGCTGTGTCATCCGCTAATGTTGTTAAATCTGTATTTGATCCCAATCCAAGTTTGCCTAATATTCCTAATGCTCCAAGACGAAAGCCAACAATTTCTCGAGTAGAAGCACTGTTCGGCGATTTTATAGCAAACTCGATAAAAGGATTAGTAATAACGGCATCTGATCCTGGATAACTACCATTTACGGGGAGGACACCTGCTAAACTAATATTTTCAATATCAATGTCACAACCCACTCCTTTAGTCCCACCGCAACCTAGCTGTAAACGTTTAATATTTGCATTTAACTCTACTTGTGCTTCCATTCCGAGACGATAAAAACCTATATCTGTATTTGGATTACCATTTTGATTAGCTGCAATATTGGTTAGATTAAATAATGCTTGGCCCGTTACACCAGATAAACTTTTGTCATCTAAGCGATTAAGTTCGGCGTTTACAAGAGAACTGACCAACATCAATGGTATTGTAAATAACAAAGCCTGTTTTATACTTCTAAGATTGTTCATATCAGTTCCTTTGCTTAAAGATAATTAGGCTCAAGAGAAAAGTTAAAAATTTACTTTATGAGCCCAGTATCCTTTGCTTCACAGCCTTATTGTTTGAGTGTGATTCTAGGTGATTGTTTTGTTTAAGCATTCTTACTGAACAAAAATAGGATTTATCTTCTGGGGAGGATAAAACTACAGTAAAAGCATAATGTGTTCAGTGCACACATTATGCTTATAATATGTGCGCGGTGTCAACATGTCGTCTATACAATCTCAAAAGTCAAATTATCATCATGGAAATGTACGTGAAGAATTATTAAATGCAGGACTAGTTCACTTAAAAGATAATGATGCCGAGAGTCTTAGTTTTCGGGAAATGGCGAGACAAATTGGAGTAAGTGCCAATGCGGTATATCGGCATTTTGAAAACAAAGATAGCTTTCTGACAGCGCTGGCTGCAAAAGGGTTTCAGAGATTAGAAACGGAGCAAAGCCAAACGTTGCAATATGCTAATTCTCAGCCCGAGGCTTTGAAACTATTTGGTTTGGCCTATATCAACTTTGCAAAAAATAATCGAAATCTTTTCGCTTTGATGTTTAATCCTGAATTACAAAAGAATGAAGGACTTGAGTTAAAAGAAGCCGTAGATAGTACATATACTCAATTACATCAATTAACCGCTTCAATATTAGGTGTAGATGAAAATGATGCTCAAGTTGAAGTATTAGCAATGTTAAGTTGCAGCCTTGTGCATGGCCTTTCCCATCTTTTATTAGAAGGGCGCTTAGCTGAATCAGAAGAAAAAGCGAATAATTTAGTCTTATTAATTATGAATTTTGCGACCAGTTTGCTTGCTGAAGCTGGCGTGGATAAACATTAGAATATTGAATCTAAATTTATTTTTGTAGCCTAAAATTTCGTGGTGAGACGCCTTTCCAGCGTTTAAAAGCTCTGGAAAATGCTGAAACTTCAGAATAGCCCAATTGAGTGGCCACTTCTTCAACGGTTAAATTGGTTGTTTTGAGTAGGTCTTCGGCTAAGTCTTTACGAATGTCGTCAATAAGCTGTTCATAGGTAATTCCTTCAATTGCAAGATGGCGTTGTAAGGTTCTAAGGTTGACCTTAAGATGTGCTGCCATTTCATCAATTTTAGGCATTTGAGAGGGTTGTAGGAGTAAAATATTCCTGACCTTTTGGCTGTAGCTGCCTAGAGAACTTCTTCGCGTCCAAAGCTGTTGGCATTCTTCTTCATATCGTGCACGAATAAATGGGTCTGCTTGAGGTAATGGTAAATCAAGCAAACGGCTTTCAAAAATAATGCAGCTACGCGGTTGATTAAATTGAATGGGATAACCTGCCAATTCGGGAAATTTATCGGCATACACAGGTGCAGGTAAAGCAACATTAATGCTCATTACAGGAAACTGGATAGGCAAGACATCTCGTTGAATTGATATAACAGTTATAAGATCTCTTTCAACCAGAAAACACGCTAAGTCATCAGGCAATTGACTATGGTCAAAAATCAGTAACGTATAGATACCTTCCTGAATAACTTCTAAATTGCAAAAAATGGAACTAAGTTGAAAGTATCGCATAGCAAAATATAAGGCTTCTTTCATGGTCTGACTGCTAAGAATGGCAAAACCCCACGCACCAAATGTCGTTGTATGGTGCCTTAGACCTGCTTCTATACTCAAGGGAAGTGTAGGATCTAGTAGTTTAAGTAAATTTCGAATAACTAAAAATTCTTGTTCTGCTTTTACCTCAAAGTTAGGTTGCGACAAATCATCCAAAGAAATATGTGTGTTTTCAATACAACTTTCAGGTGTTAAACCATATTGCTGACCTATCATAAGCAATATGCGAATAGCACTGATACTGCGAGGAAAATCCCAATATAATTGTATAGACATGCTTTATGTGTCATGAAATGTCAAGTTTGGTAGTATAAAGTCATTCTGCTAATGTTCAAAACTTTATATCTTTTCGGATAGGATCAAATCCGATAGGGATATATAAAATGCTAAATAATAAAGACGGCAAGCACGAAAGTTTAACGGTTGCTTTAAAAGCTTTATATGATCAAACTAAAGCAAAAGTTGGTGATGTAGACCTAGCACATATCAGAAATGTTGCCGCTTACTCTCAAGCGATTAAAGCGCGTAGTAATGAGTTGATCCAACAAGGTGGAAAACCTAATGCCATAATGCGTGGCGCGATATTAGGTGCATTGCATACATTACTTGAGTTTTCTGAACTTGGTCATAACATCATGCATGGTAGTTATGATCATTTGCCAAATGCAGGTTCTTTCCATTCTGAACGGTGGGTTTGGAATTTTATGGTGGATCCTTATGAATGGCGTGTGATGCATCATCAAAATCACCATCCTTTTACTAATATCGTTGGCGTAGACCATGATTTGGGATATTCCTTTTTACGTATTAAGCCAGGTCAGCCATGGTATGGTCACCATACTTTGCAACTTCCACTGTTGTGGGTTTTATTATTAACAACACCTAATCTTGTATTTTCTCTTTTTACTGGAGCATCAGCTGCTAAAACAGAAGGGCGTAAAGTACTTAGTCGAACAACCATTGAACAAACCTTAAAACTGACAAAAAAATATATTGCTCAGCATTTTTGGAAAGATCCTCTTTCGGTCTCTCCTCATCGGATATTGCCGACATTTTTTGGAAATTATCTGAGTACAGTTTTGGGCTATGATTTGACTGTTGCTGTCTTATTTCTGGAACACCATTCACCCAATGTTGAGTTATTTAGTGACCCGGGATTGAGTGAAACAGAAGAAGAGTATTTTCGCCGTCAAATTTTAGCAACGAGTAATTTTACGCCTTATGCCCAACTTGATCATTATTTTAAAACATTGTTGGAAGAGGAAGTTAAATTCGATAATCCACCTGCATTTGATGTGTTTTATGGTGGATTGGACACCCACTTAGAGCATCATTTATTTCCAGACCTACCATGTAATCGTCAAAGAGAAATTCAGCCCTTTGTTAAAGAAATCTGTTTGCAGCATGGCTTACCTTACAATGTTATGTCTCTTGAAGATGTTGTGCCAGATATGATGGTTAATGTACTCAAATTGGCGAGTCCTGTAGGCGAGCAAGAAAGAGGAAATTTTTTTAAAATACTAAAAAGTCCTAAGGAGTTATTACGTCGAGTCGTATATGGAGCCCGATATAAACTGCCAGATAATATGACGTATTTAAATAAGCCTCGTTTTTATAATGTACCTGTTAAGGTCCTTGCTGTTTTTCCGCAAGCAGGAAATCAGGCTTTAATGATACGTTTTGAAAAACCTCAAGGATGGGAGGGCGTAACTTGGGAAGCTGGTGCATTTATTTCTGTACGGGTTGACGTCGAAGATGAAAGTCTGGTTCGACAATATAGTTTGTTAAGAGACAGTCACGAGGCAGATAATTGTTTGGAAATTGCCGTCAAACGTGTAGAGGGCGGACGTGTTTCGAATTATATCAATGATCATATTAAGAAAAATTCACATATGATTTTGGTAGGAGTACCGCAGGCCTCTCCCGATTTTATTCTGAAAGAAGTACCTAAACAGATCGTTTTCCTTGCGGGTGGTGTTGGTATTACGCCAATTTTGAGTATGTTACGTAAGGCAAGACGTGAAGTTCCACATAGCCAAGTTAAGTTACTTTATTTTAACCGTAATGAGAGATCTATTATTTTTGAACATGAATTACGTGAAGTTGCCAACTTATCTGGTTTTGATGTGCATTTTATATGTAATAAGATAGACCCTAATTATTCGATTTCAGGGCAAATGTATCAGGCGAAACTAAATGCTGAATTACTAGCTAAAGTGGTTCCCGATATAACAGCACATGAAGTGTATGTTTGTGCTCCACCAGGATTTATTGCTGCCTCAAAATCTATGTTACTGGATTTAGGATTACCTGAAATACAATTTCATACAGAGAGTTTTACCCCTCCGGTAGTAGAGCACCCAACTGATGGTAAAGATCATGTTATCCACTTTGCACGGAGTGGTATTGAGATTGTGGTTGATGGAGGGACAACGCTATTAGAAGCTGCACGTTTGGCTGGCGTTAATATTCCATCGGGATGTGAAAGAGGGTTATGCCGTGCTTGTGTCTGTAATAAGCTACAAGGCGTTACTACTTTAGATCAATATAAGGCACAACCAGATTTGCGTATTACCACCTGCAACAGTTTGCCTCGTTCGGATAAGTTGGTACTGGATATTTAACATCTTTGAATATGGAATTATTAGTTTTTACTTTAAAGCTTAAGAGTTAATCACCACAATAATAAAAACCAGCGTATGGCTTGCTACGCTGGTTTTTATTATTGTTTAAACGAACTAACCTGAGCGCTCAACTAACCAGTTACTTATTTCAGGCCAGACCGCAGTAGGTGCTTGGCTTCCGGAAACGACACCCATGTGTCCACCCAGTACGACCTTAAACGTTTTATCTTGGCTGCTAATTAAATCCATGAGAGGTTTAACAGCATCAGCGGTCACAATAATGTCCGTACTACCACCCAGTGCTAACACCGAACATTCAATATCTTTTATATAGGCTGTAAGTTCACCGAATTTCACTACACCGTTGGATAATTCATTATCAATCCAGAAACGAAGGATGATGTCACGCATGACTCCACCCGGATAAGCCAGCATGTTGTCGATAAATGAACTAGAAGTTGCGTGGTCAATAATAAATTCTCGGTTATCGAGATTTTTAAAAAGTTCCCAATACGTTTTTAGATTTCCAATCGGGTCAGTTAATTTAAAGCCTAGCGTGTTTTGCCATCCATGAATATGAAATGCCTTACTCGGCACATGGTGACGAATACGAAACGGCGTATGTTTGCGAACCCATTGCGCAGGTTTGGTTAAGCTGCCATAGAGTTTCCCCATATAACCCGCTTTATGCGTATCGATAGGGGAAGCTAAAATAATTAAGTTTTTAATATCTTTGTCTTTAAATAATGCGGTATAGCAGAGTGAAAGTGCACCGCCCAAACTCCATCCATGTAAAGAAAGCTGTTGTTGACCACTGTGCAAGCGGACCTGCTTTAACATTTCAGGCATAAAGACTTTAATGTAGGTGCCGAAATTGTATTTTGCTTGATGTCGGGTGGGCACGCCCCAGTCAATTAAATAGACATCAAAACCTTGTGCTAAAAAGAAGCGGACAAAACTGCGAGTAGGAAATAAATCATAAATGAGCATGTTAACTGCTAGTGGTGGAACGATAACTAACGGTACGCGGTGTTTAGGTGTAGAAGTATTCGTCTCATTTCTATAATGCCGTAAGCTAATAATTTCATGCTTATAAATCACGTCAAATGGCGTTTTTCCTGACAAGGCAATTTGAGGACCTCTAAAAAATAGATCCGATGCATTGATCAGCATGTGAGGTATTTTTTGACCAGCACCTGTCTGAAGAGATTTTTTAATGGACTGTAGCTGTGGAACGTTCTGTCGAACTTTAAGCAATAAACTCATTGAATATAAAACCTATAAAGATGTTGCCCAGAACAATAACGAGCTGGTCTTTTAAGGATATTAAATGGAATGACAGCTAAGTTCAGTGACTTAAAAGACAGGATTTTCTGTTTAAGGTATCAAGGGGTAATTATTTCTAATTAAGAATATTTAAGGTTAAATATTTGAAATTAATAATTAAATTAATATTAGTGAATCATTTTATATAAAATATTTAAAAAATTAAGCTTTTTAAAAGAATGGTGAAAATTTATTGGTAGAGTAATTTTGTAAAGTTTGTTTGTGTTTTTTTTACATATTAAAAAATAAAATATAATTATTTTACAATCCTTTGGGAATGTAATTGGAAAGTAGTATATATGGAATTTGTATTTAATGGTTTTTATACACTAATTTCCGCGGTCATTGTCCTTTTATTGGGCCGCTTCCTTGTTAATCGAATTGATTTTTTAAAACGCTACAATATTCCAGAACCTGTAGCAGGCGGTTTAGTTGCTGCGGTCGTCTCGCTACTTGTCCATACCATATGGGGATATAGCATTGTTTTTAGTAGCGAATTACAAACCAGTTTTATGCTCGTATTCTTTGCTTCTATTGGTTTAAGTGCCAATTTTATGAAGCTTAAAGAAGGCGGCATGGCTTTGGTTATCTTCTTAGTCTGTGTAGCATCCTTCATTGTTGTGCAAAATGCGGTAGGCATGAGTCTTGCGACTTTGCTTGGCCTTGACCCACTTATTGGCTTGATTGCGGGTTCAATTACCTTAACGGGTGGTCATGGTACAGCAGGAGCTTGGGGGGAAATTCTAGAAACTCAGCATGGTATTCAGGGTGCTCTAGCTTTAGGTATGGCGAGTGCGACTTTTGGTTTGATTATTGGTGGTGTGATTGGTGGCCCATTAGCGAAATTACTCATTAATCGTTATAGCCTTGCACAACCAAAAACCAATGCTGAAATTCAACAGCGTGATGGTCATGTTGAGCAAAATTCTGATGACCTTGCTCCGTTTGAAAATCCACATCAAGTTCGTTTAATTACAGCCGATAATGCAATTACTACACTAGGTATGTTTGCAGCGTGTTTGGCATTTGCTGAATTTATGACAGGCTTTAGTAAGGGAACTTGGTTTGAGTTACCAACCTTCGTCTGGGCGCTGGGTGGCGGGGTAATTTTAAGAAACATCTTAGAAAGCGTGTTAAAAGTTGATATTTTCGACCGTGCGATTGATGTATTTGGTAACGCTTCATTGTCACTTTATTTAGCAATGGCATTACTTTCATTAAAGCTTTGGCAACTTGCAGATTTGGCTGGGCCTCTTGTTGTAATTTTGGGTGCTCAAACCATTACAATGGCGTTATATGCGGCATTTGTGACGTTCCGTGTAATGGGTAAAAACTATGATGCAGCGGTGTTATCAGCAGGGCATTGCGGTTTTGGTATGGGGGCAACACCAACGGCGGTTGCAAATATGCAAGCCATTACTAACATGTATGGACCGTCACATAAGGCGTTTTTAATTGTTCCACTTTGTGGTGCATTCTTTGTCGATTTAATTAATGCAACGGTTATTCAGCTGATGTTGAAATTCGTTGTTTAATCAAAAAAAGCCCGTAAGGGCTTTTTTTATGAGTGCTTATTTATGAGTATTAAGATAAAGAGGTATCTCGTTCATACATATAGGCTCAATTTTTATTTTTAGGATGCTTTTTCTCAAAACTAATAATCGCCCTTAAACATGGTTTCACATAGAATAAATTGCAGATAAATAAAATGAGAAATGTATGAGCTCAGAAGCGCATTCAATTAGCTTGGTTGCTCCCGTGGTTTTATTGGCGGCTGCTGTAATTGCAGTTCCTATTTTTAAACGTATTGGTTTAGGTTCGGTATTAGGTTATTTAATTGCAGGCCTAATTATTGGCCCATTCGGTTTTGCTTTTTTTCAAGATTCTGCTGCAATTTTACATATTGCCGAGTTGGGAATTGTGATGTACCTATTTCTGATTGGTTTGGAAATGCAACCATCACATTTATGGAGCCTTAGACGCGAAATTTTTGGCCTTGGCACATTACAGATCATCATTTGCGCACTGGCTTTGACTGGCGTCGGACTGTTATTTGGTTTTACGTGGCAAGTTGCTTTTATTGGTGCAGCAGGATTTGTATTAACGTCGACTGCTATTGTGATGCAGTTATTGGGCGATCGAGGTGACTTGACTCAACCTCGTGGGCAAAAAATTGTAGCCATCTTATTATTTGAAGATTTACTGATTGTACCCTTACTGGCTATTGTCGCTTTTATGGCGCCTAACCATGTTGTCGAAAGCACATCTGTACGTTTAGAAAATATAGGCATTGGTTTAATCGCAATTGCAGGTCTTATTGCCGCAGGTTATTGGTTACTTAATCCATTATTTAGACTCTTGGCGGCTGCTAAAGCCCGAGAAGTCATGACTGCTGCCGCATTATTGGTTGTATTGGGTGCGGCGTTGCTCATGCAAGTGAGCGGTTTGTCTATGGCGATGGGTGCTTTCTTAGCTGGTGTGCTTTTATCTGAATCGACCTTTAGACATCAAATTGAAGCTGATATTGAACCATTCCGAGGAATCTTGCTGGGCCTGTTTTTCCTTGGGGTTGGCATGTCCTTGGATTTATCAGTGGTTGCTCAAAACTGGCAGCTCATTGTTAGTGGTGTAGTTGCCCTCATGCTTGCCAAAGCGCTTATGATTTATATTGTCGCCCGAATAACGAAAAGCCCTCATACTGAAGCGTTGGACCGTGCCTTACTCATGGCTCAAGGCGGAGAGTTTGCCTTTGTACTTTTCTCTGCCGCGCTAAGTGCCCAAGTTATTGACAATACTATTAAATCTAATCTTACCGCTATTGTTGTGCTTTCAATGGTTTTGACACCAATTGTCGGTATTATTTTTAAACGGTTTACTCAATTTAAAGCGAATGTTTCATTAGAAAACGTCAATATTGCCGAGGGATTAAGTGGCAGTGTTTTAATGATTGGATTTGGGCGCTTTGGACAGGTCACCAGTCAATTATTATTGGCAAGAGGGGTAGATGTCACCATTATTGATAATAATACGGACATGATTCAAAACGCGGAAAAATTTGGTTTTAAAATTTATTATGGCGATGGCTGCCGCTTAGATATTCTACATGCTTCTGGCGCTGCAACAGCACAAGCGATTGTGGTGTGTGTAGACAGTAAAGAGACAACCAATAGAATTGTAGAACTCGTCACTCATGAATTTCCTTTAGCGAAATTATTAGTCCGTTCATATGATCGCGAGCACTCACTGCATTTAGTCAAACAAAAAGTAGACTTTATGATCCGTGAAACGTTTGAATCTGCGATTAAGTTTGGTGGTGTTATTTTACAAGAACTTGGTGTGGATGAAGACGAAGTAGAAAGAATTACCGAAGAAATTCGAGATCTTGATAATGAGCGCTTTGAAACTGAAATCGCAGCAGATGACGTAAATGCGGGAGTCGGTATGCAATATACACATACGCATCCCCGACCAACAGCGCCATTGATTCGACCAAAACGGGAAGGGCGGATTTTAAATAAAGAAGATGCCTCAGATAACGATTCTTGATGCGTATAAAGTTCTATAAAAGTTCTGTTTAGAAGAACTTTTATAGAACAATAAATCCGATTCGACTACCAATAAACCATCTTAACTGAGTGAGATTAGATTTTTAGTCACATTATAAGCCCGACTACAAATGCTCTAAAGCTGTGCCTTTAACTGGGTTTCTACGCCAGTAATAAGGTTGCAAAAATCTAAGAAAAAGCTTCCACGGCGTGATCCAAGCGATGCGTCGGTTGGTTTTTTTATTTTGAATAATTTGTTTTGCTAAATACGCACAAACAATTTCTGGCGGGTCAATCACAAAGAAAAATAACCGTTTCATCTTTTTCCAGTTTTGGATGTTGCCATTGGTCCAAGAAGAAACTAACAGGTCTGTTGCAACCATGCCTGGGCTGAGTGTGCCAGTTAAAATGGGCGTCGATTTTGTCTCTTTATAAAGCGCTTTACTGAAATAACTTACGGCCCGTTTTGTGGTTGCATAAGGCGTCATGCCTGCACTCCATTCGCCGTTGCTTCCCCAACCTTCCATATTAAAGATTTGACCATAACCTTGTTTAAGCATTCCCTTTAAGGCCACTTGTGAGCCCAACATCGTGCCTAAAATATTGGTTGAAACAGCCGCGTTTAACTCTTCTGGCTGAAGGTCAACAAAGTCTTTGGTTGGGTGGCAGCTTCCTGCATTATTCACCCAGACATTCACGTACCCAAAATGCTCAATTGCACCATCCCATAGGGTTTGCACATCAGAAATTTGAGTTACATCGCAACACAAGCCAATGAATTTTTCTTTATTGAAATGAGTTTCTAAATGAGAAAGAGCCTGCTTAAGATGCTCTGGGTTACGTCCAGCAATGACAACAGAACATCCAAGATCTAAAAAAGCATGGGCAAGGGCTAAACCTATACCTTTTGTGCTGCCTGTAATGACCACACTGCAAACTTCAGTTTTGGGTAAACTCATTGCACTCTCTATATAAAATCTTTAAAAATAGTTACATGAATGGCTGTAAGTTAATTTTGCTCACTTAATAAGATGAGATAGACAATAGATAAACTTATCATCGAAAGATTCATTACGATAGGGTTGTAGGGCAAGATCAGGGTAGAGGGTATTAAAAAACCAATTAAAAGAAGCAGTCCAAGCAAACCCAAAATACTTAAATAGTGAATATATTTATGCGCAGTAAAGAGAAAACATAAACCAAAAATTATTTCGGCTATACCAGTTGTGTGGCCTGCAAGTTTTGCATGTTCTAAAGACAATCCCACCCATTGCCATACAAAAATTTCATCAGAATTAAGAAAAAGAAATTTAGGAACGAGACCTTGATAAAACCATAAAAGAGCGAGAATAAGGTTTATAAATTTGAAGATATTAATATTTTTCATGAAAAGTACTTTAAGAGTTTAAAATTTTCTTTAGATTAGGTTTGACCTATTATCTTTAGGTTTATTTATTTGTTCAAGCTATATGGATGAAATCAGCTAACTTAGGACTTTTGATCAATCTTGATATACTATGAAGTCAAGGAAAATAATTAACACGTAATATATCTAAAATTTAGGGGCAAAAATGAAAAGAAAAAATACAAAGATAGGAGATGTATTTGCTGTTAAAGTCGATAGTGAGTGTAAAAAATACTTTCAATTAGTAGCTTTGGATTTAACTCAATTAAATAGTGATGTAATTCGAGTGTTTAAAAAAGAATATTCTGAAAATACTCATCTCGATTTATTTGAAATTATTAATGATGAGGTAGATTTCTATGCACATTGTATAACTGTTTTTGGTATTAAATTAGGTTTCTGGAAAAAAGTTGGGAACATGCCCGACGTTAGAAGTATTGATGTGTTATTTCGTAGTAGCAGCGATAGTCCAAAAACAAAAATATCTAATAATTGGTGGATTTGGAAAGTTAATGAGCCACAGCAATATGTAGGAAAATTAGAAGGGGAAAACAAATTTGCAGAAATTGGGAGTGTTATACCACCAGATAGTATTATTTATAGGATAAAAACAGGTAGGTATGATTTCTTATACCCTGAATTTGAATAAAATTCTCTTAATGTATTCTATTTGAAAGTTTTTTATTTTTAATAATAGATTTTTTAATTTCCTCAAGATGTCCCTTATTAACATTCAATTGCAATTTATCAAGTTCTAATATGGAACTCTGTTTTTGAGCAAATTAAAATAAAGGATCTTAAAAATGCTAATCTCAAGCCATAGATTACCGAAGAGTCTTAAGGACAAAGCCAATCAAAAAGTTGCTAAACTTTCAGGGTCATTGTTAGGAGCTGTTACACCAGAGCGGCAATCGGTATTGCCAAAAGAGTTTGAACTTACTCCTCATACTCTTTATAAACGCTTTGGGAGCACACATTACGGGATCATGGTACCTGACTTACCTGAACCATTCCGATACTTATCTTGGGCTTCAGTTTTAGGTTATGTAGGATTTACGATTACAGATACCAACTATCAAATGTCTAAGGATGGAAAAGGGGATACAGCTTCGTTAGTGCATGGAACAGCCTTATCGACAACTTCTGAAGCTTACAGAACATATTCAATTAAAGATGATATTAAATTTAGCCAAAATCCTTTTGCGATTAATTTTGATAATCAAACTATCATGCATGAGCAAGGTGATGGATTCTTACTCATTACTAAAAGAGAAGATTTAGAGCTAGAACTTTATTTAAAGCCCACAAAAGCTATTTCATGGTTTGCCTATAGTGGCCTGTATAAGCACTTTAGTGTGCTCATGCAATATGAAGGTCATATCAAACAAAAGGGAAATAGTGAAACCGTTCAAGGACTTTGCACGTTGGAGTCTTGGAAAGCTGTAGCTACCTCAATGCTCAAAAACAAATGGTTAGTTGAGAATATTCAACTTCCTGTAAAAGTCTTTAGCTATCAAGTTATTAATATTGACCACGAACAGCAGTTATTGCTGGCTTTTATTTGCTATGAAGACCAACCCATTTTGACTTCTGTTTACTATCGTCATATTGATGGAACATCAATTCAATACAATGGAGATATACTTTTTGAAGTAACGAGTCTTCAACAAGAACCGCAGATTACTCCCGATAATTTTTCAATGAATGTACCAAATACTTTTCGCTGGGTTGCTTATCACAAGAATCAAAAGGTTTTAAATATTTCAGCACATGTAGACACTCCATATTGTTTTGGATTGGCTGCTGGTTTTGTTTCTTCATATGTATGGCAAGGTGAATTCTATGATCAGGCATTGGTTGGCAGAGGTTATCTTGAATATATAGACCGAAGATAAAATCACTTTAAAGCTTAATCTTTATCTACGGCTTTAAGCGAATTGGGAAAATATCTGATTTATAAACCCAATTTAACAATAGATTTTAATTATTTATCCTTACTTTTTAATGATCTATTTTAAAACAGATGTCATTCTGTGTGCTTGACTGTAATAGGGTTGAGCACTATCCTTTGCCTGCTGGCCTACATCGCCAGCCGGCTTTGACAGGCTGTTTTTCATCTAGGGCACCAAGAAAGTAATTTTTTGGTGACGAACTCGTTCGTCCTGCCTTCGTAGCGGTAGGACGGAGGTGGGACGCCTTGTGCGTGCCGGTTCCTAGATGACTGGTCTGTCAACCCACCTTCGTTCTGCCACCATAATTATTTGACAGTAATTCGGTAGAACTTCTATTTCATCTAGGAGTCCGCCATGCGTACTATTTCTTGTTATTTTTTGGCCTTTGCCAAGCTCTCTCTATCCATACCGCTCAACTGGTCTTTAAAACGGTTTAAACATTTATAGGTTTAGCCTTTAGATCGTTACGACTAAAAAATCATATCAACAATAAAGCTTGAGATAGGTTAGCGCATCCTTTGTGTGCAGCTTTCGCATGCCTGTTTTTAGCACTCATTTTAAGAGTGAAGGCATTTCTATCTCTTTTATATACAACAAAAAATTATCTTTGAGCAGAATGTTTATGCCAAATTTAGAATCTTCATTCAGAGCATTAAGAGTGCTCCACGCGGCAAGAGACCTATTTAATCAACATGGCTTTCATAAGGTCGGTGTCGACCGAATTATTGCTGAAGCCAGAATTTCAAAATCCACTTTTTATAATGATTTTCACTCTAAAGAAAAGCTCATCGAGATGAGCCTAACTTTTCAAAAAGATGCATTAAAAGACGAGGTATTTTCAATTATCCATTCATATCGTGAACTCATGTTGTTCGATAAGCTCAAGAAAATTTTCTATTTACATGCAGATTTAGAGGGCTTTTACCATTTGCCCTTTAAAGCAATTTTTGAAATTGAAAAGCTTTATCCAACCGCCTATAAGGTCGTAATTGACTATCGAAATTGGCTCATTGATGAAATTTATAAACTACTTTTAACACTAAAAGTTACGGCCTCAATTGAAGATGCTCACCTGTTTTTATTTGTGATTGATGGCGCTATGGTTCAACTTTTAGGAGAAAATCAGCTAGATGACCGAGATAGATTATTAAACTATTTTTTAACCATGGTTAATTAAGAATCAACAAATGAAAAGCTCCTTATTTAAGGCGCTTTTTTATGTCTTTTCTCTTATTTATATAATTTAATAAAGTAAATCGAAAAAATCGTATTTAATTTTCTCTTGAAGAAATGAGATTAGTTTGGCACATTGCTAAGAAGTAGAATTCTATGCAAGCGTTGTAGCAAGCAGTTCTGACACAGTAAAAATTATAAATTTCAGAGTATAACTATGCGGCTTAATGAATTAGCAGGTTGTGAGGAGTGCGATACAGTCTATCGTAGAACCCCGCTTGCTTATGGAAAAAGAGCTTATTGCGTATGCTGCGGTGCTGAACTCTATCGGCACACCAAACCTTTTTCAACATTGTTAGCTTTGATTTTAACTGCCTTAATCGTATTTATTATTGCCAATAGCTTTCCTATCGTAAAAATTGAATTACAGGGAAATACCTCTGAAACCACCTTACTTGGTGCGGTGTGGGTGATGTTTCATTATGATCGGGCTTTCGTGGGCTTACTCATCTTAATCACTACTTTTATTGTGCCGCTTTCTTATCTTTTGTTACTTACCTATGTGTTGGGTACAGTGAGTGTATTGAAGAAAAGGCCAACGTTTTTGGTGATGGCATTGCGCACACTTTTTTTTATGAGAGTGTGGGGAATGGTTGAGGTGTTCTTAATCGGAATTTTGGTCACACTTGTAAAGTTAGTGGGAATGGTATTGGTGATTCCCGAGATTGCTTTGTGGGCATTCGCAGTCTTAAGCATATTGTTGGTCTATATTACTTCGATGAAGGTGAGTGATATATGGAACGAAATTGATAGGTCACTGCCATGAAAACAATAAAAAATGTGACCCAAGCAAAAAGTCCGCAACACGGATCGGTACTTAAGCCGTATCCACGAGCCAAAGATCTCTCATTAATTGTGTGCCATTGCTGTGGGGTCGTAAATTCTGCTCAAAATGAAAAAAGACGACGAAATAAAAGCCATCAAGTTTTACGTTGTATTCGGTGTAATAGCGTGCTGCATTCACGTAAACCAGCGAGTTTAAACCGAACCTTTGCTTTGGTAGTGGCTGCAACCATCCTTTATATTCCAGCCAATGTACTTCCAATGACGGTGACTGACTCACTTTTAGGTAGTCAGCAAGATACGATCATGAGTGGGGTAATTTACTTTTGGCAAAGTGGAGACTATTTGGTTTCAGTGGTCATTTTCATGGCTAGTATTTTTATTCCAATGTTAAAGCTACTGATTTTGTATTTTTTATTATTTGCGGTATATCTACAGAAATCGGCAGGTTGGAAATTTTTACCCGAGCAATGCGTTAAATTATATCGAATTGTCGAGTTTATCGGACGCTGGTCAATGATTGATGTTTTTGTGGTGGCACTTTTAACAGCCCTCATTCAGATTCAATCGCTGGCTACAATTTTAGCTGGGCCGGGTTCGATTGCTTTTGGTGCGGTTGTGGTGTTAACCATGTTCGCATCTTTAAGTTTTGACCCACGTATTATTTGGGATAACTTCTACACATCTCAGAATACAAACAAACCGTCTTCTGTTGCTTCTGAAAAAACAACAATTATTCAGGCAGAACATCCGCCGTTGAATAATGATTCTATTAATCCCAGTCAATAAAAGAACAATGAGTATGTCTGAAAATGAAATAACCACTGGTAACTCAGATCATCGTGATACAGATGTTGAACTGGATAGCATGAATGATTTGCCAGAACCCCAAGAAAAGAAAAGTCGATGGAAGCCTTTATTAATCTGGCTCATTCCATTAATTGCTCTTTTAATCGCGCTTTCATTAGCTGTAAAAGCGCTATTGTCTCATGGCCCTACAATTGATGTGTCTTTTCGGACAGCCGAAGGGCTAGTCGCTGGTAAAACCACAGTTCGCTATAAACAGGTGGATATTGGTGTAGTACGGCAGATTGATCTTTCAGATGACCGTTCACACGTTATTGCCAGAATTGATTTGCGCAAAGGTGCGAGTAATTTTGCAGCGAAAGATTCACGATTTTGGGTGGTGCGACCGCGTATTGGGACGAGTGGGGTTTCAGGAATAGACACCTTATTGTCAGGTTCATATATTGAAGTGGATGGGGGAAAATCAGAAGAGGATAAGTTTGAATTTACTGGATTAGAAGTGCCGCCAGTCATATCCTCAGACGTTCCCGGAAAAGTATTTTTCTTAAATGCAGATGATCTTGGTTCGTTAGATATAGGTTCTCCAATTTATTATCGTCGAATTAATGTAGGGCAAATTACTGCCTATAAATTATCTAATGATGGCAAGAATGTTGAACTACAAACGTTTATCCGCGCGCCGTATGACAAGTTTGTAACCACCGATGCACGTTTTTGGCAGGCAAGTGGGATTGATGTGACCTTAAACGCTTCAGGCTTTAATTTAGATACTCAATCTCTGGCAAGTATTGTCGCAGGGGGTATTGCTTTTGGATTCCCTGAAGGCTCACATGCTACGATGGCAGCGAATCAGAGTCGCTTTAATCTTTGGGACTCAAAATCTGATGCATTAAAAGAACCGGATGGTCAAGCTCGTGGTGTGATTATGTATTTTGATCATTCATTGCGTGGGCTTACGGTCGGTGCACCAATTGATTTCATGGGTATTGAAATTGGTAATGTTAAATCAATAAATGCCGAGTTTTATGACCACTATAAACAGATTCGTATGCGTGTTGAGGCGGTCATTTATCCTTCACGTGTTGAAAATGGTCAGGCGCTTAATCCAAACAGTGAAATTTTTAAAGATTTTGTTGAGCATGGATGGCGTGCTCAAATGAGAACCGGAAACCTTCTAACGGGTCAAAACTATATTGCGCTAGACAGGTTCCCTAAAGCCAAACCAGCCACATTACAAATCTTAGGTGATAACCGTGTGGTGATTCCAACTACACCAACTGAACTGAGTGGCTTACAAGCACAAGTTTCTCAAATTGCAGACAAATTAACGAAATTCCCGTTAGTTGAAATTGGGCAAGATGTGCGTAAAACGCTTAACAATATGAACACAGCCATTGAGTCTACCGACAAACTGGTTAAACAGTTAGATGGTAAAGTTGCACCTGGTTTACAAGCAACCTTAGACGATGTTCGTAAAACTGTAAGATCATCTGAGTCTATTTTGTCGAGCGATGCGCCGTTACAACAAGACGTACGTAAAGCATTACAGCAAATGACCCGTGCTGCTGCCTCTTTACAGTTAATGTCAGACTATATTGAACAACACCCTGAATCAATTATTCGTGGTAAGACACCAGAGACCGATGATGAAAAATAAAAACCATCTATCTTTTCAACTTCCTAAAGCAGCCAAATGGCTGCTTGGGAGTGGCTTGTTTTTAACGGCAGTTGCCATGACAGCATGTTCGAGTTCGCCAACGCCAAACTATTATACGATGTCCCCTAAAGTTACTCCGGTCACCAGCTCAACTGTGCAGGTGATTGAAGTATTGCCAGTCGGGATTCCAGACCGATTAGACCGTGCACCTTTGGTGCTACAAGACAGTAGCGGCAAGTCTACGGTGCTAAACAATGAGCGTTGGACATCGACCATGGGTACGCAATTACGCGATACTTTGTCTGCGGGTCTACAGCAAAAACTAGGGGCAATTGACAGTTATAGCAGTGGGCTTGCTGGAAACAATCAACCGTTATATCGAGTTTCTACAGACTTTTCTCATTTTGATATTATAGATCACAACAATATTAATATTGCTGTGTCTTGGGTTGTGAAGCGTCAGATACCTCCAACTCAATTAGAGTCAACTAATGCAAAAGTAATCACTAATAGAGGAGCTCAGCTCAATTGTAGAATTGCTTTTAAACAGCCGATTGATCAAAAAGCTAAAAAAATGGAAGCCATTGTAAGTGCTTCAAGTGAGGCCATGAGCCAAATTATTAATATTGTTTCTTCTTCGATCGTGGCGCTAGATTCAAACAAAAAAGCGGTTATTAGCAATGGTGTTTGTTCGTAAAACGTCTCGCTTTTAACCAACCCCTTTATTTGTGCAAAACAGATAAAGGGGTTTTTTATTTTAATTGCCTCGATAGGTTGAATAACCATAAGGGCTGAGTAGTAACGGAATATGGTAGTGATTTACACTTCCATCTACTTTAAAAATCACAGGTACTTCTGCAAAAAAAGTTTGTTGTTTGTTCTTTTTAAACCAGTCTTCAGTTTTAAAGGTAACTTTATAAACACCTTGCTCTAGTTTTTTATTTTCTGGATAGAGTGCACTAATACGGCCATTTGAGTCGGTCACTTGTTGGTTAAGTTTAATCCACTGGTTATTTGTGTTTTTTTCTAAAACCACTTCAACCTGAGAAGATGGCAAACCAGTTTCTAAATTTAAAACATGCACACTGAGTGGATTACTCTGTGCAAATGTAGCCGAAGCAATAAATAAAGAAGATAAGGCAATAAATGATTTAGACATGATGAATCCTTATGAATGAAAAATGGTTTCAATGGCTTTACTTGCACATAGATTGTCATTTTGAGCACCACCAGCACCCGCAACGCCAATCGCCCCGATCACTTGGTTCTCAAAACGAACAGGTATGCCACCTCCTAACAACAGTAAATTTGCCAGTGTGGTTAAATTTTTTGCATCGGGGTTTTGGTTACTGTTTTGGCTTAAAACCAAGGTCGAAGTTTTGGTAGATAGCGCCGTATAGGCCTTTTTCTCGGCAGCGATTAAATTATGTGGACCAACTAACTCATGCCGTTCAGCAGTTAAAGTGTTACCACCACGGTCAACAATAACGACTGCAATGTTTTGATTTAGTTTTTTGCATGCCTCTTTAGCACTGTCGGCTAGCATTCGTGCAGTTTTAAGATCTAATGAATAGACTTGATTCAAAGCAGGGGGCTGTGCAAAAGTACTATTACCCAATACCGCGGCTGTTAGCATCAGCCAGTTCAATTTGTTCATGATGATTGCCTCTATGTCGCTTTGAAAATCTTAAACAAATTGAATAATTCCAAGCATGACAATCACATTACAAAGTTGTCATCTTTCAAAAGAGTCTCTACAAAATGCGTATCCTTGTTATTGAAGACGAAATCAAAATCGCCACTTATTTGGTTAAAGGATTAAAAGAATCTGGATATCAAGCGGAGTGTGTTCATTTAGGGCTTCAAGGTTTAGAAATGCTAAAGAGAGATCAATATGACTTGCTTATTCTTGACGTGATGTTGCCTGACATAGACGGCTGGAGCGTATTACAAGTACTGCGCCAGTTCTCCAAAATTCCGGTTATTTTCTTAACGGCAAAAGATCAGGTGATGGATAGAGTCAAAGGTTTGGAATTGGGTGCGGATGATTACTTGGCTAAACCCTTTTCTTATATTGAACTATTAGCGCGTATTAAAAGCCTATTAAGAAGACAACAATATTTGCAGGAAAATGAACTGTCTATTAGTGATTTAAAAATGGACTTGGTCAGTCATAAAGTATGGCGTAATGGAAACCTGATTGAGCTGAGCAAAACTGAATTTAATTTGTTGCGTTACCTGTTACTCAACAAAGAGCAAATCGTGACGCGCAGACAAATTGGTTCCGAAGTCTGGAATATTAACTTTGATACCGATACTAATTTTATTGATGTGGCAGTACGCCGTTTACGAAGCAAAATTGATGAAGGGTATGAATTAAAGCTTATTCATACCATCCGTGGCTTGGGCTATAAAATTTCGGTTAGCTTATGAACTTTAAATTTCTACGTTCGCTTGAAGTCCGTATTACATTACTGGTCACGCTCTGTTCTGCCTTAATTTTATGTTCAGTCGGCTTTATGACCTATTTAGGTATTAACCAAATTTTATTAAAGCAGCAAGATAAAGCTTTAGCAGACAGAATTAATCGCTTGGAAATTTTGCTACAAGATAGCGAAAATGTAGAGCAAATCATTGCGCGGCCTAAGCTTTATCAAAACATGCTCGGCAACCAAGACAATTTGTTTCTGCTCATTCATAAAGATAAAACCTTAATTAATATCAATCCGCTCCATATTCAGTTACCTCAATTTGCAGAGCGTACAAGTCTCCAATTCCAAGACTTAGCTAGCAATGAATATCCAACGCGAATTGCGTGGAAAACCATAAAAATTAATAACGAGCCTTATCAGCTCATTGCAGGTAAACAATGGTCTGAGCGGATTAATATTATTTTACCTTTTCAAAAGAACCTTTTGATGTATGTGATAGGAGGTGTATTTGCAATCTTTGTGCTTTGTATTTTAGCGTGTCATCTGGGTTTAAGGTCGCTACAACAGCTTCGCAAGCAAACACACTCTATTAACGTAAATCAGCTCCAGAAAAGATTAAATCTCTTAAATTCACCTTTAGAAGTTGAGCTGCTTTCAAAAGATATAAATCACATGCTTGAGCGTATTGAAAAGGGCTATACCCAGCTCAACCGTTTTTCTGAAGATATTGCTCATGAGTTCCGTACACCTTTAAATAATCTGATTGGGCAAACTGAAATTGCTTTAACTGGCGAACGCTCAGTTGAGCAATATGAAGATTTGTTGGTGTCTCATTTAGATGATTACCACAGATTAAAACGCATGATTGATAGCATGCTTTTCTTGGCAAGAGCCGATCAGAAAATGGTTCTTGTAAACAAACAAGAAATAAACGTCCAAGATGTTATAGATGGGCTATGCCAGATTTTTGAATATCAGGCCGAGGAACAAGAGTGTCATTTTAGTTTCAACTTAGAAGCCCAGAAGTTATTTGCAGATCCAGAGTTATTTCAAAGAGCAGTCTACAACCTTGTTTTAAATGCGCTCGTACATGGTGGTGATAAGCGATCTATTTATATCGCCACTAGACATAAAATGACTGAGCATACGCAATGGGTGAGCCTGACTGTAATAACAGGTGGTATTTCAATTGCTGAACATCAAATTGAGCATCTTTTTGAAAGATTCTACCAATGCCACTCAAGTCGAAGTGATGAGAACCAGACAGGTGGCTTAGGTTTATCGATTGTCGCTTCAATTATGGATCTACATCATGGCCTATATCGGGTCTATAACACGCTCGAAGGGGTATGTTTTGAGCTTAATTTTCCAATTGCAGATGTTCCAAAGAAATACAATTAAATCCTTATTAATGTTCCTTAATCTTTAAAATTCACACTTTGTTCACAACCCTCTGGCGTATGTTTAAACATATGAAATAAATAGAAGAGGGTCGTTATGAAATTATTATTTAAGTCACTTGTCATGAGCAGCAGTCTTGCAGCGGTTAGCTTAATGCTTCCTTTGAGCACCTTTGCCGACACAAATACGAAACCAGTGGCTGTTGAGTCTATCGATATTAATAAATACGCAGGTAAGTGGTATGAGATTGCACATTTACCTATGTTTTTTCAGCGTAATTGTGTAGCCAATACAACTGCAAACTATTCCATTAACGCAGACAAAACCGTTGGTGTTTTAAATAGTTGTACCAACAAAGATGGCAAAATGATTTCATCTGAAGGTGTGGCCTATTCGCAAAATGAGGGCAACAGTAAATTAAAAGTGAGCTTTTTGCCTTCTGGTCTAAGATGGATTCCTTTTACAAAAGGCGATTATTGGGTTTTAAGAGTTGACCAAGATTATCAGGTCGCTTTAGTCGGTGGTCCAAGCCAGAAATATTTATGGATTCTTTCTCGTAGTCCTCAAATTGATGAGGTGACATATCAGTCTTATCTGCAAACCGCAAAAAGCTATGGCTACGACGTTTCTAAACTCGTTAAGACAATACAGTCTAAATAGCGAAGCTACTGATTAGGAAGATTCTTATATTTATCTCTTAATCGAGTGAACTTCACATAAAATTCATTGCGCATTTTCTAAATTAGAACCAAAAGAAATGCTTTAGATCAGGAAGAATCAATGTCTAAATTTTTTCTGCGCTGGATCGATAGCTGGTCAGATTCAGAAAATGCGCAAGTGGGTACTTCTAGCGAATATGTCCTTGAAAAGAAAATTCAATGGTTAAGAATAATTCCTTTTATTTTATTGCATATCGCTTGTTTAGCTGTGTTTTGGGTGGGGGTATCTTGGTTTGCAGTTGTCTTCATGCTGGGGTTTTATTTTCTACGCATGTTTGCAATTACAGCTTTTTTTCACCGTTATCTTTCACATAAAACTTTTCAAACATCACGTATTGTCCAGTTCATTTTTATACTGATCGGAACCATGAGTGCACAGCGTGGGCCGTTATGGTGGGCAGCACATCACCGTTATCATCATTATTTTACCGACACCAATCAGGACCCACATTCAGCGAAAGCAGGCTTTTGGTATTCCCATGTAGGCTGGTTTTTGAATGAGCAGAATTTTGCTATTCGAAAAAAAGTGATTAAAGACTGGTTGAAATATCCTGAGCTGATTTGGCTTGACCGATTTAGTTTGCCTATTGTGATTTTTACAGCTTTGGCAATTTATGGTTTTGGTTCGTGGCTTGCGCAACATTTCCCTGAGTTGGGAACTAATGGCTTACAGCTTTTGGTGTGGGGATTTGTGGTTTCTACCGTTCTCTTAACGCATGCAACCTTATGTATTAACTCACTCGCACATCGTTATGGTTCACGAGAGTTTAATACCCCAGATGACAGCCGTAATAACTTTTTACTTTCTTTAATTACCTTAGGTGAGGGATGGCACAACAACCATCACTTTTACGCGGGTAGTGTGCGTCAAGGTTTTTATTGGTGGCAGATTGATATCACCTTTTATGTGCTCAAACTGATGTCTTTATTTGGTTTGGTGTGGGGACTAAAGCCAGTACCAGCGAAGGTCTATCAATATAAAAAGATTAAAGATCTACCGATAGAAAAAATTGAAAATGGGGAAGTGTTATGAAGATTGCCATTGTGGGTTCGGGTATATCGGGACTTTATGCTGCATGGAAATTGTCAAAACAACATCAAGTTACCGTATATGAAAAAAATAGCTATTTAGGTGGTCATACTGACTCTCATGAGCTGGATATAGAGGGCGCTAAAGTTGCGGTAGATAGTGGTTTTATTGTGTTTAATGACTACAACTATCCGTTATTTACCGACATGCTTAAAAATTTGGGAGTTGAAACTCAAAGCAGTGACATGAGTTTTTCGGTGAATAATCTGGTCAGTGGGCTTCAATATAACCCCTCAAAAAAATGGTCGCTCTTTGCCCGTCCGCAGAACTTTCTAAACCGTAAATTTCTACAAATGCTCTCAGATTTGCTGCGTTTTTATGATGATAATAAAAATATTGATGTAGCAGATTTTGACCCTAATTTATCTATTGAAGGCTATTTAGACCTACACAAATATAGCCATGAGTTCCGTTATGAGCATCTTTATCCGATGTGTGGGGCATTATGGTCGGCTCCGGTTGAGCAGGTAGGTCAGATCCCATATCGATTTGTCGTGAGCTTTTTTCAGCATCACCGCATGCTACAGCTAAAAGAGCGGCCACAATGGCAAACAGTCAAACACGGTTCAGCAAGTTATATACATGCTATTCAACAAAACTGTCCATCCATTGAGTGGAAATTTGCAGAAGTAAAAGGTGTGAGCCGTTCACAAGAAACTGTGTTTATCGAAACAACTGAAGGGCAAGCAGAATATGACTGGGTGATTTTCGCAAGCCATGCCGACGATAGCCTAAGTTTAATTAACGATGCTTCATCGCTTGAACGAGAAATACTAAGTCAATTTAGCTATCAAGATAATCACATGGTGGTTCACCGTGACACTTCAATTATGCCTAAAAGTCGTTTGCAGTGGGCAAGTTGGCATGTACATGTAACGCCAACATCGCAAGTTCAAAGCAATGAGTCCGACATACATTATGGTTTTACCTACTGGATGAATAATTTGCAGAATTTACCCTGCAATACTCAAGTTTTTTCTACTTTAAATCCGAATATGAAAATTAAAGCCGAAGACATCTTGGTTGAACGCCAATATCGTCATCCTGTGTTTGATACTAAAGCGATTCAAACTCAATCTCGTTGGCAAGAAATTAACGGACAAAACAGAACTTCATTTTGTGGAGCGTATTGGGGCTGGGGGTTCCATGAAGATGGTGCCCGCAGTGCAGCACGTGTTGTAGAGCAAATTTTACACTTATAGAAATAGGTAAGGAGCTTTTCAAATGTTATTAAATAAACTTGCTATAGCTCCTACACTTATTCGTCACCGACGCTATAGCCCCAAACAGCATCAATTCACATCGACCTTAAATTACTTATGGTTCGATCCAGATCAATTAAATGAGATTGCAAAAGATTGCTCACTTTGGTCAACCAATCATTGGAATGTCTTAGAACTATCCAAAAATGATTTTTTAAATATGTATCACGGGTCTATAAAGGAAAAAGTAGAAAAAGCGATACTGCAAAATAACAACTTACATATTAGACCAGACTGGCAAATCAGAGTATTGGCTTTACCTCGTTGTTTGGGTTTTCGGTTTAATTCGGTCGTATTTTATTTTGTTTTAAATAAAGCCGGAAAACCCGTATTTATTGTCAGTGAAATTACTAATACCCCATGGAATGAACGAAAAGTTTATATACATGACTGCTCAAAACAACAAAGAAATATGAGTGATTATCAGAGTTTCGATTTTCATTTTGAAAAATCATTTCATGTTTCGCCGTTTATGCCCATGCAGTTGACTTACCGCTGGCGATTTAGTTTTTCAGACCAGCAAAATGTCATTCACATGCAGCTCTTTGAAGAACAAAAACAAGTGTTTGATGCAACTATGCGGTTTGAACTTGTGCCCATCACATTTCCTTCACAGCAGTATCGATATGCTCTTATGAACAGCCTAGCCCCTTTTAAAATGTTGTTTTCAATATATTTAGAAGCATTTAAGTTGTGGCGAAAAAAAGTTCCATTTTATCGTCATCCTAAAAAGATCAAGGTAGATAAGACATGATAAAAACATTTCTTTATGGTGAAGATGACTCACTACCGTTACTGCTCAAGAGTCTTCTCAAACTACGTCATGGACAGATCACTTTTCAGGGCGCGTGGAGTGGTACGGTTGGCGAGGTTTCAGACTTACATGCTGTGATTGAAGTTCGCAATCCTTTGCTGATGGATCTCATTTTAAAAAATGGTGTTTTAGGAGCAGCTGAAGGCTATATCCGTGGTGATTGGAGCAGCGAACAACTTGTAGAGTTGGTTCAGATATTGGCACGTAATCGAGATGTATTAGACCAGTTTAACCAGAATGTTATTGCACAGGCGAGCCAGTTTTTTCTGAAGGGTTGGTATAAAAATAGAAAAAACTCTATAAGCGGGAGCCGTAAAAATATTGCTGAGCACTATGACTTAAGTAATGACTTTTTTAAATTATTTTTAGACCCGTCGTTAATGTATTCGAGCGCCGTTTTTGAAAGTGAAAACATGTCACTCGAAGACGCATCTGATTTTAAAAAAGAGCTCATCTGTAAAAAGTTAGATTTAAAACCAATGGATCATTTGGTTGAAATTGGAAGCGGTTGGGGCGGTTTTGCCATTTATGCAGCCCAACATTATGGCTGTAGAGTGACCACCATTACCATTTCACAAGCTCAATACGATGAAGCCGTTACTCGTGTAAGTGAAGCTGGGTTGGCACATCGAATTGATGTGCAATTAAAAGACTATCGCTTGCTCGAAGGAAAGTTCGATAAGTTAGTTTCAATTGAAATGGTTGAGGCCGTTGGCGCGCAATATTTATCAACATATTTTGATCAGTGCAAAGCGCTGTTAAAACCGAAAGGTTTGGCATTTATTCAAGCCATTACCATTGAAGATTTTCGTTATAAAAAAGCATTAAATACAGTCGATTATATTAAGCGTTATATTTTTCCTGGTAGCTTTATTCCTAGCGTGAGTGTATTGACTCAAACCGCCTCTGAAAGTGGTTTAAGGCTAAAGCATTTAAATGACATCGGTTTAAGTTATGCAAAAACAATTCATCACTGGCGAGCACGGTTTTTAATCGCACGGGAGGAAGTATTGGCTCTGGGTTTCGATGAAAACTTCATTCGCATGTGGGATTTCTATTTATGTTATTGCGAGGGTGGTTTTAAAGAAGGCGTGATAAGCAATGTTCACTTGTTGTTTGAAAGTAGCAATTACTAACTCGAACACATCAAGCAAGGAGACTGCTCATGTTTTGGAATTTACTGATTCTAGATTTAATGATCATGTTGCTGAGCTGGCTACTTGCCACTGCAAATGGTCGAGCTGGAATTGTAGATGCCGCATGGAGCTGCTGTCTGGCAGTAAACATTATTGTGTCTTCTTTACTCATTTCAGTAGCTCCAGTTGAAGTGCGACTTTTTGTCGGTATTTTTAGCAGCTTATGGTTTTTAAGACTATTTTGGCACCTGTTAAGACGTTATCAATCCGAACAAAGAGAAGATGGTCGTTACGCGAACATGCGTCAAGCCATGGGTAAGTTCCAGCACGTTGGCTTTTTATTATTTTTTATCTTTCAAACCTTTTTGGTGCTTTTGTTCTTTTTTCCGATGTGGACGCTACTCAATGTAGAGGCAACTACATGGAGTGGCGGATATAAAATCGCTTTAGTGATTGCTGCTGTCATCATGGTGATTGCCTTTATTGGAGAGCAGCTCTCTGATCAGCAGTTATACCGATTTAAATTAAATCCAGAACATCATGGCAAAACGATGGATCAGGGTTTATGGCGTTATTCACGTCACCCAAATTATTTTTTTGAATGGTTACACTGGTTTGCCTATCCAATCATTGGTTTAGCTGCGGGCCAGTATTTATTGTGGATTTATCCGTTACTGATGTGGCTATTTTTATACTACGTCACGGGTATTCCATTTAGTGAAAAACAAGCAATTAAAAGCCGCGGTCAAAATTATCTTGATTATCAACAAAAAACATCAATGTTTATTCCGCGAAAACCCAAAAAATAGGTGCGCATATGGATTTTATTGTTCATCAGTCTTTAAAAATTGTTGAAAGTGGTGTGATTCCAGATCATGCAATTCGGGCAGCAATCCGTGCTTTAAGCAAAAAGCGCTTAATTCAAGAAGGGCGTTATGACCCTGAACAAGGGGCACAGCGGTATATGGATGTGCTTAATATGCTGAAACGGAGCGAAATCGCCGTTGAAACGGACAAGGCAAATGAGCAGCACTATGAATTGCCGACTGAGTTTTTTCAGGCAGTGCTTGGAAAAAGACTCAAATATAGTGCTTGCTATTTTCCGACTAAAACAACAACTTTAGATCAAGCAGAAGAGCTCGCACTTCAGCTTTACTGTGAAAGAGCACAACTTAAAAACGGCCAACATATTTTAGAGCTAGGCTGTGGATGGGGTTCTCTAACATTATGGATGGCAGAAAACTATCCGCGCTCACAGATTACTGCTGTTTCAAACTCTGCAACCCAGAAAAAGCATATTCTTGGGCAAGCAAAGTTGAAGGGTTTAACGAATCTTGAAGTGCTCACATGTGATGTGAATGTGCTCGAATTAGACCAAGATCAGTTTGATCGGGTTGTATCGGTTGAAATGTTTGAACACGTTCGTAACTATCAACGTCTTTTTGAGAAAATTCAGGGATGGTTGAAGGCAGATGGGCTACTTTGGTGTCATATTTTTTGCCATCGCTTTTTACATTATCCTTTTGAAGTAAAATCAGATTATGATTGGATGTCCAAGTATTTCTTTACTGGTGGTTTAATGCCTGCGACGTCAACTTTTTTACATTTTCAAGAGCATTTAGAATTGGCTCAACAGTGGCAGTGGTCGGGTGAGCACTATATGAGAACCGCAAATGCTTGGCTTGATAATATGGATAATCAAGAAGTTGAATTGAAGCCTCTGTTTAAAAAAATCTATGGAAAAGATGCCAATATTTGGTGGCAACGTTGGCGTATTTTTTTCATGGCTTGTGCTGAGCTGTTTGGTTTTGAGCAAGGACAAGAATGGGTCATTGGTCACTTTTTATTTAAAAAGAGAGCATTGTAATTTCTACAGCCTATCCCGGCGATAAAGATATGATAAGAACTCGACATGATGGCAAATCTAGTCATCCATTAGCCAAAATGTTCAATCGATATTATTGGTTGCAGATTGGTCTGATTGCATTATCGATCGTGGTCGGGTTGGCTTGTAGTGCATGGGTCATTAAAGGCTCTTTACTTAAAACCGCTTTAGAGCAGGAAATGGAGCATTACTGGTTACGTATAGATCGTGACCCAAATGCAGATTTACCGGATACGAAAAATTTATATGGATATCGGTGGAATACAGAGATTGCACCTCAACCATTTCGGGGCATGCATTTAGAGAGTGGGGTACATCGAATCTTTGTTGATGGTAAAGAGCGTATGACGGTCTATGGTGAGCGTAATGGTCAGCATGTTCTGTTGGTATTTGGCGAGAGCAATGTCAATAAGCTGATCTGGCTATTTGGGCTGGCTCCGCTCATGTTTAGTTTGTCTGTGCTATATAGCTTTTTATGGTGGTCAAATCGAAAAGCCAGACGCTATTTTTCCCCAATTACACGCTTGGCAAATGCTTTAGAAAATATCGATTGGGCACATCAAGATACCCAAGCATCTCCTTTTAGAGATATTAATACCAATGGCAACATGGAAGCAGAATATCTCAAGCAAGCCTTAGAAAAATATCATCAAGTTTTAAGTGATTTTATTCGACGCGAAAGGGAATTTACGGGAGATGTGAGCCATGAATTACGCACTCCGCTTACGATTTTAAAGGGTAATGTGCAACTTTGTCAGGCGAAATATGGAGAGGATAAAGCCTTAGTTCGTCTTCATAATACGATTGAGGATATGCAGTTATTAGTCGATACCTTACTGGCGATTGCACGTAATACAGTAAAAAGCTTACCGTCTGAGAAGAATTTTTTATCTAGAATTGTGAAGGATCTAGTCGAAAGTTTACAAGCAGTGAGTGAGAGTAAGGGAATTCATATTCATATTCAACCCGACCTTTCTGAACAGCCGCGCTGGTTATATCCCTCTATGACTAAAATGGTTTTAAGCAATATTTTACGTAATGCATTGAACTATTCTCAAGGCTCACAAATCGATATTATTCAACAAAAAAACAGCCTAATTATTGCTGATAATGGAATTGGAATTTCTCTACCTAATGATGTGAAAGTACAAGAGCTCAGTGACTCCCAACTTTCTTTAAAAGTTAAAGGCCATGGAATTGGTTTGCAATTGGTGCAAAAGCTTTGCAAACAATTAGGATGGCGAGTGGAGTTGTTTGATCGGCAGTACTATTTAGCTACTCATCCTGAGTTGGACTTAGAACAGGCAACAGGTTTAATTGTTGTGGTCTATTTGAGCTAACTTACAGAACTGTCTAAAGCAATTTTTAAACCGACGCCTGCCACTGTATGTAATAGCTTAGGGTCAAAAGGTTTATCAACCATTTTTCTTAAGTTATATATGTGACTGCGTAATGCATCACTTTCAGGTTCTTCATCGCCCCATAACTCCATCATCAGTTCTTGTTTGGTCACCACTTTTGGAGATTGACGCATCAAAATTTTTAATAATTTAAATTGAATAGGCGGCAATTCGATATTATTTCCGGCACGAATAACTGTTTGGGTTGCGCTATCAAGAATTAAGTCATGAATCTGAATTTTATGGTGAGTAACTTCGCCAGCTGCTCTTTTAATTAATGCACGAATCCGCATCACTAATTCATTAAAATCAAAGGGTTTAACCAAATAATCATCTGTTCCAGCGGTAAAGCCTTTAAGTTTGTCATCTAAAGTATCTCTTGCTGTCAGCATAAGGACAGGAATATCAACACCTTGTTCGGTGCGGAGCCAGTTACATAGGTCATAACCTGAGCCGTCCGGTAAGTTTATATCGAGCAGCAAAAGATGATAATGCTGCGATTTGAGAAAAGTCCGTGCAGCATCTAAATTACGCGCATGATCGATGATATAACCATGCACTTCAAGAAATTCGCAGACGGTTGCTGCAAGTTCAAAATGGTCCTCAACCATGAGGATAAAATGATTACCCATAAGATTTTATTAAGCCATTAATTTAATAATTGTTGTTTCAATTTAGCATTAAATGGTTCGCTACCAAACCAGATTTTAAAATATTGATTTGCATTCGGATTGTTTAAAGAACCGAGTAGCTTCTGGTTTAATTTTAGTTCCAGTTTTTGATTTTCTTGCTGGTAATACAAACTATATAAGTCTCCATTTTTGATGGGTCTATAAAGTTCATTAATATGATTAAGCGGAGATTTTGCATCAAATCCACTAATATTTTTCTTTAAATAATGGGTTGCTGCGCGCTTAAATGCCCACTCGGGAATATCGAGGTTATAGCTAAAGTCCATTTTGATGCTTTGACTCTGCCAATTTTTTAAGCAATCTTCAGCAAAGTAACTGACATTTCCCACCTTTTTACTCGTGACCATTAAAGGTGCTGAACTGCATTTTTTCAGTTCAGCCGCATTCGCTTGAGATACGATCAAGATTCCCAGAAATATTAAGACTCGACTTTTTTGAACGGCAATATCCATTTATAGACTCCTCCAAAGATTGGTAAAGAACGGTAGAGACCATTCGCCGGATCCCAATAATCTTGCTGGAAAATAATTTTTTGCTGATCATTAATCTTAATTTGACTAATTCCATAAGAAGCCATGGTTTTTGAACGACCTAACATTTTAAAGTCATAGGTCATGTACCAATGGATATAGGCTGTATCTTGATGGTGAGTTGCACTAATGAGTTTTACAGTGACATTACTTACTCTGGCATTCATGCCTTCAAAATGTTTGATCAGATCTGTTTTCTGAGAGAACTGCGAGAGTGTGTCGTTAATATAAAGCTGATCAGCATAGAGACTACCTGCATTGTTTACAAAAGAAGGGGTGCCAAGTGTATTAAATGCGGCAACAAAACGATTACCGATATCTAACGCCTCTTCGTCATTTAATATTATTCCATTAATTTTTTGTTCAGCTTTGCCGTAGTCACCTGAGTAGCTAGGCACACTTTTACACGCTGTTAAACCTACCAAGGTAATCAGCCCTAGGGCTGTGGTTATAATTTTCATGTCTATATCCGAGCCAACTTTATAAGATTAAATTAAAGAGCTGGTCGTGAAGTTTGCGTGAATTCTTATGTTTTTAGATTGACGTTTAGAGGCTGGTTTTTTAGAAAGGGTTAGATATCATCTCTCTCAAAATATTTTTGAAATAATGCTTTAAAAATTTACAGTTCTTTCCTGAAAAAGATAACATCCATATTTAAGAAGTTAGACGAATTCACTTTTATAAAACCGAGTTTATTTAATAGGTTGTGGGCGGGCAAATTATTTTCTTCTGAGAAAGCGATAACATGCTTAAAGTTTCGATTTTTCATGTCTTCTAGTAACTTAAGTGAAGCTTCAACAATATAGCCTTTATTTCGTTCACTTTTAATAAGCCTAAAACCTAGTTCAGCTTCCGTTTGACCATTAACTTCACACGTTTCAAAACCACAATAACCAATAATTCTGTGTGTTTCTTTTAAGATGATAGCCATTTTGCCAAAATTGTAATTTTTATAATGTTCTAAAATTTCTAAAAATCGACGAGTTGCAGCTTCAGTAGACAAAGCACCGTAAGGCGAAAAGGCCATAAAATCTTTGTTTTGAAACATCTCAATCATGATGGATAAGTCTTTATCGAGGAATGGTTTTAAAATTAAGCGATCTGTCTCTAACATAGTGTTCTTATTAAATGGTTTGAAAAGTATTTTTATCTATAAAGATTTTTTTGGATAGCTCAAATGCTATTTTTGAAGGTTCTTCATTTGTTAAAAACCTTTGGCATTTTAAGTTTATATATAAAGGAAATCTGTTTCTAATTTTCTTTTCTTCACTCCATGAAGAGCAATTTAAATATTCTCTTTGTAGTTGTCTTCTTACAATTTCCTTCACGCAAATTTCAAGCTCGAAAGAAGGTAAAAGTAAAAAGGTCAAAGAACTTTCTTCAATCTGAGCTTTGATCTCATGATAACTATCCATAAGTTCATTAGGGTAAGTCATAAATCCTGAGGAACATACAATTATGTTTATAAGATCAGGGTTTATAGTTGTTATTAGACTTCTATATAACTCAATGTTTTTAATAGCATATTCTTTATAACTATATTTGGCTATAAATTGAGAAATATCTCCTATTTTAAGCATAAAGTGCTCATCTAAATCATAATAAATAGCACCGAAATCTATAGCAAATTGTTTAGCAAGACTTGTTTTTCCAGCTCCACCTGGACCAATGAAATGTATAAGCAAGAGGCAACTTCCTTTATTAATTCAGCCTTATTTCACCAATAAATATAGTTTATGTTTTCACCAGAAATCTGTCTCATAGCAGCGATGAGCAATCTTTCAATTATCTTATCAAGAGCTAGATAATTTGGAGGAAAACTCTCTAACGTAATAACATCGGTACTTATTTCCCATAAGTTTTCTTTAACTCTCATACTCTTTTTTATTTGAATAGAATTTGTTTTTTGTTGAAGTAAATCAATACAATCATTTATTGGAGCTTCTACAAATCCTACTATCTCATTATCTTTCGGCTTGAGCTCGGATAAATCAATATTTAAAGGCAATAAAAAGATATGTTGAAATTCATTTGCAATGTAATTTTCTGCTATATGGCAAGCCGTTTGTCGAATTCCAATAGAAATTAATTGATTAAATCTCACATCAATTCCTAATTCTTCTTGGCATTCTCTTATGCCATCTTCAATGGTTTCACCTGCCTCGTAATGCCCACCAACAGAGATATCAAGAAAACTTTTTCTGTCGAAAGTATAGTTATCAGAATTTTTTAGCTGAAAATAAACATATTGAGTTGATGGGTTGTATACAAGGCAAGTAAAAACCCTATGCCATAGTCCCAATTGATGCGCTAATTTTTTATTAACAACACCCATGTATTCGTAATTATCATTAAATATATCAATATCCATGTTATTTTTTAATCGACTATAAAGTTTAAGAACATATTTTATGTGGTTTATAAGATAGAAATTAAAAGAAAGCAATTTTATTCTAGCTGCGCTTTACTCATAAGAGATATAGATAACTTTTGAATAAATAGAAGGATTCAATAATGAAAACAATTGGTTTATTAGGTGGAATGAGTTGGGAATCTACAGCGCTTTATTATCAACAAATTAATAAAATGGTTCACGGTAAATTAGGAAAATTGCACTCTGCTAAGGTCATTATTAATAGTGTGGATTTTGAAGAAATCGCAGCCTTACAAGCGAAGGGTTTATGGCAAGAAGCTGGCGCATATTTAGCTGAGCAAGCACAAAATTTAGAAAAAGCAGGGGCAGAGTGTATTTTGGTGTGTACGAACACCATGCATAAAATTGCATCGCAGATTGAGGATGCTATTACGGTTCCTTTCTTACACATCGCTGATGCGACAGCAAAAGAAATTGTGAGTCAAAACATTGGTAAAGTCGCACTGTTGGGAACAGCTTTTACAATGGAGCAAGATTTTTATAAGGCTCGACTACAGGAGCATGGAATTGACGTGATGATTCCAAATGAAGCCGACCGAAAGATAGTACATCGTATTATTTATGAAGAACTTTGTTTAGGTGTAATAAACCCAGATTCAAGGCAAAAATACGAGACTATTGTAGAGGCGCTTATAGCTGAAGGCGCAGAAGGAATTATCTTGGGTTGTACCGAAATTTGTATGTTGATTGGTGAGCTTAAATTCTCGGTTCCTTTATTTGATACGACTGCCATTCATGCAAAAGAGGCGGTGAGTTTTAGCTTAAATGAAAATAAAAACTCTAATGGTACCAATCTACGCATGACTGCTGGGAGTATTCTTTAGCAATATTTCAAATATCCTTTGTCATTAATCGTTAAGCCTGTGTCGTCAAATGTAAAGTGGCACATATCCTACTTATTGTAGTTTGAGTTATTGCTGTTATAGGCACTTAATAAAAAACCAAAATATGGGATAGGACATGACGTTGACGAAAGCTATACGTTTCTATGGAACAGGAACGCCTGAAGTAATGCGCTATGAAGATGTAGAAGTAGGAGACCCAAAAGCTGGAGAAGTACGCCTACGCCATGTGGCAGTCGGTTTAAATTATGCCGATACATATTTTCGTAATGGAACATATAAAATTCCAATGCCTAATGGCATGGGTGTCGAGGCTTCTGGTGTTGTCGAAGCTTTAGGTGAAGGGGTCACTCAGCTTAAAGTGGGTGATCGGGTCACTTATACAGGTTTTTTAAATACTTTAGGTGCATATAGCACCAACCGTCTAATTTCAGCAGATGCGCTGATTAAATTACCCGAAGAAATTTCTTGTGAAACAGCGGCAGCCATGACCATGAGAGGGTTGACCGCTGCTTATCTAATGCGCCGTATTTATAACTTTAAAGCTGGCGATTCAATTTTATTGCATGCAGCTGCAGGCGGTGTTGGGTTGATTGTTTCTCAATGGGCTAAATTACTTGGCTTAACAGTTATCGGTACCACATCTTCTGAAGAAAAAGCTGCCGTAGCACGAGCTCATGGTTGTGATCATGTCATTAATTATAGCCATGAAAATGTTGCTGAACGTGTACGCGAGCTAACTGGTGGCGTTGGTGTAAATGTCGTTTTCGATAGTGTCGGTCAAGCCACTTTCATGAGTTCATTAGATTCTCTAAAACGCCGTGGTTTATTAGTCTGTGTAGGCACTGCATCTGGTCCAATTCCTGCTTTTGATCCGGTATTACTTGCCATAAAAGGTTCACTGTTTGTAACGCGTCCAGCTTTAGCAGATTACATTGCAGATCCTGCCGAGAAAAAAGAACTGGCCAATGAATTATTCGATCATGTTCGACATGGACGAATCAAAATTGAAATTAATCAGCGCTATGAGCTAAAGGATGCCGTGCAAGCTCATCGTGATTTAGAAGCACGTAAAACAATAGGTTCATCAATTTTTGTAATTTGAAGGGATTTCTTATGCAAATTGAACAGCTAACTTGCAATATTGGTGCAGAGTTAAGTGGTATAAAACTGTCTGATGCAATTTACGACGATGGTTTATTTTCTGAAATTCGTACCCAACTGCTTAAACATCGTGTTTTGTTTTTACGAGATCAACATTTAACCCGTCAGGATCATGTCGCATTTGCAGAAAAATTCGGGCAATTAGAAGCTCATCCAGCGGTCAGGAGCCATCCTGATCATCCTGGTTTATTGCAGATTTATAAAAGCCCCGAAAGTCCAGTTGATCGTTATGAAAATTCTTGGCATAGCGATGCAAGCTGGCGCAAGGCCCCACCTATGGGATGTGTGCTGCATTGTGTTGAATGTCCATCTGTAGGTGGCGATACAATGTGGACAAATATGGTCATGGCCTATGAGTTTTTACCTGAAGATATTAAGGATAAGATTGCAGACTTACGTGCGTACCACAGCATAGAAGCGAGTTTTGGCGCTGCGTTGCCACTTGAGAAGCGTTTGGAATTAAAAGAAAAGTTCCCCGATGCAGAGCATCCAGTGGTACGTACTCATCCTGAAACGGGCGAGAAAATTTTATACGTCAACGCGTTTACCACCCATTTCAGTAACTATCACACCAAAGAGCGAGTCAGATTTGGACAAGATGCCAATCCGGGCGCAGCTGAACTACTACGTTACTTAATTTCTCAAGCCTATATTCCAGAGTTTCAAGTACGCTGGCGTTGGAAGCCTAACAGTATTGCAATTTGGGATAACCGCAGTACACAACACTATGCCGTGATGGACTATCCGCCATGTCATCGAAAAATGGAACGGGCCGGCATTATTGGTGACGCAACCTATTAAATCTACAGATTAAAAAATTCTATCTGATTGAAAATTCATAAAATATATAAGGAGATGCACATGCAATTCTTTGACGATTCTTTGCACCCAGAAAATATGGAAAAAGTGGTAATCACGGTTGCGCCGTATGGACCGGAATGGATGCCTGAAGACTTTCCCGAAGATATTCCTGTGACCATGGATGAGCAAATACAAAAAGCGGTCGAGTGTTATGAAGCGGGTGCTACGGTGCTGCATTTACATGTCCGTGAGCTTGATGGCAAAGGCTCTAAACGTCTCTCAAAATTTAATGAACTCATCGCAGGTGTTCGTGAAGCTGTGCCTGACATGATTATTCAGGTGGGTGGTTCGATTTCATTTGCACCAGAGAGTGAAGGTGAGGCGGCACTATGGCTAAGTGATGACACTCGACATATGTTAGCCGAACTTACACCAAAACCTGATCAGGTCACGGTAGCTATTAACACCACCCAAATGAATATTATGGAATTGCTCTATCCTGAATATTTAGAAGGGACTTCATTGGCACATCCAGCGACTCAGGCAGCCTATGCTGAGATGACCGTGCCAGCTGGTCCAGCATGGGTAACTGAACATATTAAGCGCTTGTGTAAAAACAATATTCAACCACACTTTCAGTTAACGGGAATGCATGGTCTTGAAACCCTAGAACGTATGGTGCGTAAAGGGTTGTATATGGGGCCGTTAAACTTAACTTGGATTGGAATTGGTGGTGGTTTTGATGGTCCAAACCCATTTAATTTCTTTAATTTTATTCATCGCGTACCTGATGGGTGTACTTTGACATCCGAATCTCTGCTCAAAAATGTATTACCTTTTAACACCATGTCGATGGCAATGGGGTTACATGCTCGTGTAGGTAACGAAGATACGATTATTGATCATCACGGACGCCGTTTTTCCTCTGTAGAGCAAATTAAGCAAACCGTTCGGATTGCCCATGAATTAGGTCGTGAAATTGCATCAGGAAAAGAAGCTCGTGAAATTTACCGCATTGGGGTGCAATACAACAGTATCGAAGAAACCCTAATCGCAAATGGTATGGCACCCAACCGTAAAGCAGGGCACAAAGGCGTTCCTCAGCGTAACTAATGTAACAAGGTCTAATGGAATTTAGACCTTAATTGTAGTGCAGCTTATTTGCTTTGAGTTTAAAGATGTAATGCTGCACTCGCTCAATAGAAATTATAAAAAATACAAGGAGGTCTTATGAATGCGCATCAGTATTCAGATCAGATGAGCGATGTTGATACGTCAATCAGTATACCTCGTCGTTATGCATGGCTTGTTTTTGCTTTAACTTTTGGTTTACTCATTTCAGATTACATGTCACGGCAAGTATTAAACGCAGTCTTTCCGTTGCTCAAAACTGAATGGTTACTCAGTGACAGCCAGCTAGGTTTGCTCAGTGGCATTGTCGCCTTAATGGTAGGTTTATTGACTCTGCCGTTATCTTTATTAGCAGACCGTTTTGGACGAGTTAAAAGCTTGGCCATTATGGCGGCATTATGGAGTTTAGCGACTTTAGGGTGTGCACTTGCTGAAAACTATGAGCAAATGTTTATTGCTCGTTTTATGGTTGGTGTAGGTGAGGCGGCCTATGGCAGTGTTGGTATTGCAGTGGTTGTAGCTGTTTTTCCAAGGGAAATGCGTGCAACACTTGCTAGTGCTTTTATGGCTGGCGGTGTATTCGGTTCATTTTTGGGTATGGCCTTAGGTGGTGTTCTCGCTCAGCACTTTGGCTGGCGTTGGGCTTTTGGCGCTATTGCTTTATTTGGCCTCATTTTGGCTTTTCTATATCCAGTTCTAGTCAAAGAAAAAAGAATAGCTTCTTCACATCAAAATAAGAATCGTAGCAAAACCAAGCACATTCAAAGTCCTTTAAAAACTTTATATTCAAGTCGTTCAGTCATTGCCACTTACATTGGTAGTGGGTTGCAACTATTTGTTGGTGGCACGGTGATTGTCTGGATGCCGAGTTATCTCAATCGCTATTACGGCATGAGTACTGACAAAGCAGGTGTAATGGCAGCAGTGATTGTACTCTGTAGTGCTGTAGGTACAATTCTATGCGGTATGTTATGTGATTATTTGGGCCGTAATTGTCCTGATCGTAAGGTTAGTTTAGCCATTACATACTGCTTGGTCAGTTGTGTGCTTTTATTAATTGCTTTTGCTGTGCCTGCGGGGCGCAGCCAGTTACTTCTAATTTGCCTTGGAATGTTTATTGCCCTAGGAACCAATGGTCCATCCAGTGCCATGGTAGCCAATCTCACACATAACTCAGTTCATGGCTCTGCGTTTGCAACGCTCACCTTAGCTAATAATTTTCTGGGTTTAGCGCTTGGTCCTTTGGTCGTTGGCAAAGTATCTGATGTGATCGGTTTACACAGCGCATTTCAGCTGATGCCATTGGTCAGTATTGCAGCCGCTGCCGTATTTTTTTATGCCAAACGCCATTATCACAAAGATATTGCACGCTTTGAACAGCAAGGAATGACTGAACTTAAAAATCATTCAGATAACCAAATACAAAAATGTAGGATGAATAATAAATGATGATTCGGCAATTACACATTGATGTATTTTTTGACTTTATTTGTCCTTGGTGTTTGATCGGAAAACGTCAGTTACTGATCGCTATAAATAGATTTTATCAGCTTCACCCTAGCGTCAAAGTTGTCGTGCATTGGCGAGGTGTTCAGCTCATACCAGACTTGGCAGTTGAAGGAGTGCCTTTTCAAACATTCTATTTGAAAAGATTAGGTAGCTTGACAGCAGTTCACATGAGACAGGAACAAGTCAATAAAGCCGCAAATAAGGTTGGCCTCAAAATCGATTTTGAACAGATTAAACGCATGCCAAACACGGCTAAGGCTCATCGCTTATTTGATAAAGCTTTAAAGATCGGTACTCCTGAGCAGTGCAATATGCTGTTAGAACAGCTCTTTGCTGCATATTTTTATGATGGCTTAGACATTGGAAATACCACCACTTTATACAAAATCGCGAAACGTTGTGGCTTCCCACCTGAGCTAATCAAAAATTTACTTATTCAAGATCATCAAGATTTTATCTCTGCAAGTACAGGAGGTAATGGTGTGCCTTACTTTATTTTTGATCGGGCCTCTGCATTAGTTGGAGCGCAATCAGCAGATGCACTTTATCAAGCGATGCACGAGGCACTTGTTGTTCAGGGAGAATTAATGTGACTACTCGATTTGAAGTACCTCTAGACAAAATACCGAATTCAGGCGAACGGGCTTTTTTTAAAGTCGGAGATAAAACTCTTGCGCTATTTAATATTGCGACTCAATTTTATGCAATCGATGACAGTTGTCCTCATCAGGGCGCATCGCTATTTAGCGGACGTTTAGAAGGACGAGTAATTCAGTGCTGTGCCCATGGTCTACGCTTTGATTTAACAAATGGCTGTTTAGTTAATTCTTCTCAGCTCAAAGTTGCAACCTATCCCGTAGAAGTGATTGAGGAAAAAGTATTTATTGTGATGGGTTCTGGGGAAAATCATGGCTAGCTTAGTTTTGAAAAATTTTACCCAGCGCACACGAGAATTAGCACCGGGTTTTGTGGTCAGTTCAGTCGTTGCTGCGGCTGCCTGTTTTTTATCTGAGCACTATGGTGCCCCAGTCATGTTATTTGCCTTACTGCTAGGTATGAGTCTAAATTTTTTAGCAGCCGAAAGTAAATGTAAGGCAGGTATTGAATTCACCGCACGTACTGTGCTTCGAATGGGTATTGCCTTACTCGGCATGCGTATAACTTTAGGACAAATCACTGCACTAGGGTGGCAGCCTGTAGCCTTAGTCATAACTCTGGTTATTGTAACAATCGCCGTTTCAGTGATTGCTGCTAAAATTTTAGGTTTCCAAAGACTATTTGGTATGTTGACCGGTGGATCAACCGCAATTTGTGGTGCTTCAGCTGCGCTAGCATTGTCAGCTGCCTTTCCAAATCATCCCCAAAAAGAAAAAGCGACCTTGTTTACTGTCATTGGGGTCTCTGCACTTTCAACATTAGCAATGATTGTCTATCCAATGATTGCGAAGTGGTTAGAGCTATCGCCACAAGCTGCGGGTGTCTTTCTCGGAGCTACCATTCATGATGTAGCGCAAGTGGTGGGAGCAGGTTATAGCATGTCTACCGAAACAGGTGATACTGCGACTGTAGTTAAACTGATGCGTGTAGCAATGTTACTTCCAGTGATTGTTTGTGCGGCAATGATTACCCGCATGCAAGGTGCAGATACAATGGGGGAGCGTCCACCATTACTGCCTTGGTTTGCAGTTGGCTTTTTAATACTGGCTTGTATTAACAGTACAGGGTGGGTACCAGTAATGATTCAAAATGGAATAAACGATTTATCACGCTGGTTTTTAGTCATCGCAATTAGTGCTTTGGGTATGAAAACTCAGTTGAAAGAATTGGCATCTGTCGGGATTAAACCAATTCTTCTCATGGTCGGTGAAAGCATATTTTTAGTGGTATTAGTTTTAGCCTTAATGCACTTTTGGTTTTAAGTTAATTTTAAATCTTTAGAGGAGGTTCTGGGTTATTCACAAAACTTCTTCTTTTATTTAAAGCTGTTTTGAATCAATTCATCTTCTTTACTCTAAATACACCCGTGTTTAATTCAGTAGCGATTTGTTATGACTACGCCACATATTCGGTGACATCCCAAATTGATTAATGAACCAACGCGTAAAAGAGCTCGGCATCGAATAACCTAAAATATCAGACACTTGAGCGAGTGAATAATTTAGATTTTTTAAATAGCGCAATACGAGGTCTTTACGTACTTCATTGATTAAATCACTAAAACTCGTCTGTGCTTCTTCTAAGCGACGCTGTAAGGTCCGGACATGAAGACCATGTGTTTGAGCGACTTGATCAATCGTAGCGCGACCCATTGGTAAAAGAAGATAAATACTTTTACGAATATCAAAAATCATGGTTGATTCATTACTATTCTGTAAAATATCTAAATAACGCTGTGCATGGTTGGCCATAGCCAGATTTGCTTGAGGATTTGTTGTATCAAGTTCGGCCGCGGTACAAACAATACCATTAAAGTCACTTCCAAATTCTAAGGCACAGCCAAAAATCCGCCGATGGAGGGTTAAATCGCTTGGTGGATTATGGGTGAAGTGAACACTTAATGGTCGCCATTTTTGCATCAGTAACGCTGCACAAAAACGATGGGTAATTCCTAAAGCAAGTTCAGTGGCTTGACGACTATATCCGCAAGTTGTAGTCACGACTTCTTCTCGAATAACCACCGTATCATCGACTTCCTCAATATAAATCTCAAGTGAGTTATTGAGTAAATTCCTATAACGAACAATCGTTTGTAAGGCATCTCGTAAAGTGTGCTGATAATTTAACAAAAGGCTAATTTCACCAAAATCTGCAATTTCGCGTTGCTCTGCCATATGTAAACCGAAAACATCGCAGCTACTCATTTGGGCTGAGTCTTCAAGCAAGGTAATGGCTTTATCTACAGGAATGCGTTGTTTAAGATCATTTAATTGAGTTTGACTAAGCCCAACACGTGATAATAAATGGTAGGGGTTTAGATCTAATTGTTGAGCAACTGCCAAATAATTTTTTAAAGAGGCCGTATGCGCAAGAGGTACCATTTTATTATCTCCTTGTTCTTAATCAGCCATATTCCTTACAGCTCATATCTAGTTATAACCAAAATATACACATTACAAAAGCTTTTATTTAAGAGCTTAATTGTTAAGTACGCTTAATTTGAAACTTCTTCTCTTAAGTTAATTGTAATTACAAAAATTATTTTAATGAATTTAAGAAATTTTAAAAAGATGTGTCGTCAAATGAAAAGTCCGTGACGCCTTATGTACACCATTAACTGAAATGAGCCTTTATTGTGAATGGAGTTTTATAAAAATTCTTGTGCATCCTAGATGGCAAAGTTCACAGGCGTCAAAATGGAAAAAATACAAACCAGAGCAACGATTTTAATTATTCCGGGGTTACGCGACCACGTTCCCGAGCATTGGCAAACGATCTTAGAAACAAGACTAGCGAAGGTTCGCTCCGTACCACCTGTACAAACCAATAAACTCAATTGTGAAAATAGAGTTGCTGCCATACAAGTACAGCTCGAACAAATACAAGGTCCTGTCATTTTAGTTGCCCACAGCGCGGGTGTTCTGATGACTATACACTGGGCTGCCAAACATCAAAGACCAATTCAAGGTGCTCTACTTGTTACCCCACCTGACTTAAACGAAAGTTGGCCTGCAAATTATCCGAGCCCAGTCGTACTTCATCAAGAAGGATGGAACCCTTTACCTCATCAAAAGTTACCTTTCCCTAGCATTTTGGTTGCAAGCACCAATGACCATTTAGCTCGCTATGAAGCTGTAAGTGATATGGCAGAAAAATGGGGTAGTCAACTCGTAAATTTAGGTGCGGTGGGACATTTGAACCCTGCATCAGGCTTTGGTTATTGGCCCTTAGCTGAGCAATTTATTCAACAGTTAGATCAGGGGGAACAACCTGCGTAGTACGAAAAAAATACCTGCTTATGTAAACCATTTAAAAGCCAATGGATGGCTTTGAGTAATAAGCAATAAATAAGAACAATCATATTTACAGGGAGATAATATGATGAGGCATTACGTATATTTAAATCAAACAAACCAACATATTTTATATATTCAAAAAATAGGTGTTTCATTAAGTCTGATTTTATTCATGTCTAAAGCAAATGCAGCTAGTTTTGATGTTGATAAAGACTGGAAGTTCGATACAAAAACGACATTAAGCCTTGGTGCCAGTTGGAGTACACAAGATCCATCCGTTTCATTACTTTATCGGCCTGACGCTAATAAAATAGGTAAGCAAGGTTCTAGCATTGATGTGAATGGTGATGATGGGCGCATGAATTTTAGTAAATATGATGCCATCTCACAGATCATTAGAGGCATAACTGAAGTCAAATTAAATGGAAAACAGCAGGGTGCGGTCATCAGTACTAAATACTGGTATGACCATGCCTATGAGACAGGAGAAGGAGACTTTAAACCCTTTAATGATTCAGCGTGGCCAAGGCTCGCAAAGTTCAAAGGAATTGATTTATGGAATGCCTATATATGGAAAGATTTTGAACTTAACAATGGACGAACTATAAACTTAAAACTGGGTAAACAGACTTTAAGTTGGGGGAAATCTCAGTTTTTCCAAAACGGTTTAAATTCGGTGAGTGCATTCGATTTTGCTGCAATCAACCGACCAGCTGGTGATGCAAAAGAAAGAATCATTCCAACCGGAATGTTCTCATTTGATACAAGCATTAATAAAAATTTGAAAATAGAAGGATTCTATCAATTTAAATTTAGGCCTTCAGTTGTTGATGGCAGCGGGACTTTCTTTGAGATTTCAGACTTTGTTCCCGAAAACGCGGGACCAGTTCTGATTGCTGGAGGGGGTGATAAGTTATCTGATACGGCAGTGCGTTTAGGTAGTTATATTCCACGTGCAGAAAGTAGAAAAGCAAAGGACAATGGCCAATATGGTATTGCTTTAAAACAGACATTACCAAGTTTAAATAATGCTGAGTTAGGTATTTACTATGCGAATTATCATAGCCGTAATGCAAACTTTGATGGAACGGCAGTAACAGCGCGGGGGCCAGAGCATTTTAATACCGCAAGTTATTTTTCTATCTATCCTGAAAATATAAAAATGTTTGGATTAAGTCTGACTGGGAAAGTTGGCACCACAACAGTTTTCAGTGAATTAGCACACAAGCCCAATCAACCTTTGCAATTAAACGGTACCGACATTGTGTATGCTCAAGTGTTATCGGATGGCACACCATTTTCCCCTCCAGGGGAAACTGTTGAATTAGGCCAATATATTCAAGGATATGTACGTTTACCTGTAACACAATTTTCGGTCGGAGCAACTGACAGCATATTTAATATTTTGGGCGCAAATTCGATGACATGGTCTACAGAGTTTGCCTTAAATCATATCGCAGATATTGGTAATCATCGAATAGGTCGGACAGGTGCATTTGGCCGTAGTGAGCTTTCAACAGGTGCTTATAATCCCGAAACAGGCGACTTTAAATGTACGCCGTATGGTACAGCTCATCTTACAAATGCAGAAATTGACAACTTAAATGAACGTTTTTGTAATAAAAATGGATTTTTTAATGAATGGTCATTTGGTTACCGATTACGTGGCGCATTAAGCTATCAAGATATTTTACCTTCTACAGTTATTACTCCAAGTCTTAGTTTTAGACATGACGTTCATGGATATAGCCAAAACTTTCAAGAAGGTCAAATGAGTGTAAGTGCCGCGTTATCTATGACTTACCAACAAAAATATACAACAGAGATTGCCTATAATAACTTTTTTGGTTCTAATGAATTTAGCACCATAGATGATCGAGATTTTATATCTTTAACATTTAGAGCTAATTTTTAGTTTAATTGTTTTCTTAAAAATTATAGAAAGCCCCTTTATAAATGAGATTTTAGAATGGAGAATAACTTTTGAAATTTAGATCAAAAATTGATTGGTGGCTTTTATTAATATTTATTGTTACTACTGCCATCATTGTTATGAAAATTTATGAAGCAAATCATAATTATTCTTTAGCTTCAAATTTTCCGCATCTCATTATTTATAGTTTAATTATTTTTGTCATTTGGCTTCCAATTTTTAACACTTATTACGTAGTAGAAAACGACACCTTAATTATTAAGAGCTTGGTATTCCGATGGAAAATTAATATTAATGATATTACTCAAATAGAACCTACTCATAATCCACTTTCATCTCCAGCGCTCTCATTAGATCGACTCAAAATTTATTATATGAAAAATGGAGAAGTCGCATCAGTGATGATTTCTCCGAAAGATAAAGAAGGTTTTTTTCAAGCGATAAACAAAAGACCCAATTAAAGTTTCTTGTTTAATTACCTATATCAATTACGCTATTTCCATGACGACAAAAAATAAATGGAGATAACCCATGCCTACACGTTTTTTACTGCCAATTTTTGGCACTACGGTTTTAATTATATTAGCTGGATGTGCTTCATCCTCTCAATATTCTATTAACGAGAGCTATGGGCCTGAACCAAAATTGCCTGAGCCTAAATCAAGTTTATTTCCAACCGTGAATATAGCACCAGCAGAAGGCTGGCCGAGTGGTGTTATGCCAACGCCTGCAGAAGGTCTGAAGGTAAAAGCATTTGTACAAGGGCTTGAACACCCGCGTTGGCTTTATGTGTTACCAAATGGTGATATATTGGTGGCTGAAACAGATGCTCCGTCTAAACCAGAAGATGGTAAAGGGATTAAGGGTAAAATTATGACTTTCGTGATGAGACGTGCAGGATCATCTCATCCGAGTGCTAACCGTATTAGTTTACTTCGTGACACCAATGGAGACGGAGTAGCTGATCAAAAAACCGTATTTCTCAAAGATTTGAATTCCCCATTTGGTATGGCACTGGTAGGTAATAACCTGTATGTCGCCAATACCGATTCACTTATGCGTTTTCCTTATCAAGAGGGCGAAACTCAAATTACAGCAAGTGGAACTAAAGTATTGGACTTACCGGGCGGTCCTTTAAATCACCACTGGACCAAAAATGTGATCGCTAACCCAGCAGGTACAAAGCTTTATATTACCGTCGGTTCTAACAGTAATGTTGCTGAAAATGGTATGGAAAAAGAAAAAGGTCGAGCACAAATTATGGAGTTTGATATTGCAAGTGGTCAGTCACGTCCATTTGCAACGGGACTGCGTAATCCAAATGGTATGGCTTGGCAACCTCAAAGCGGAAAACTCTGGACGGTTGTTAATGAGCGTGATGAAATTGGCAGTGATTTAGTCCCTGACTATATGACGTCAGTTCAAGATGGTGCTTTTTATGGCTGGCCTTATAGCTACTATGGTCAACATGTAGATATACGAGTAAAACCACAAAATCCTGAAATGGTTGCGCGTGCAATTAAACCTGATTATGCACTAGGTAACCATACTGCTTCTTTAGGCCTTACATTTTACGCAGCCGAACTCATGCCACAATTTCGTGGTGGTGCATTGATTGGTCAGCATGGTTCATGGAACCGTAAACCGCATAGTGGTTATAAGGTAGTGTATGTGCCATTTAGAAGTGGTCAACCATCTGGGCCGCCTCAAGATATTTTGACTGGATTCCTCAGTGATAAAGGTAAAGCTTATGGGCGTCCTGTAGGTGTAGCAATAGATTTTTCTGGGGCAGTGTTAGTCGCAGATGATGTGGGCAATACTATTTGGCGAGTTTCGCCAGTTGCAGAGACGACTTATGAGAGTCCAACCAAACAGCCAGTTAACAGCTCATTAGCTCAACCTTAAACTGAAGATTGATTAAAGATAGGTTTATTTTATGGAAATATTACGGTTATCTGACCATCCTAAATATAAAGAAATGGCTGCACATTGGTTTTCCGGAAAGTGGCAAGTACCTGTAGAAGCCTATCTTGACAGTATTCAGATTTCCATTGATCAAAAGCATATTGTTCCACAGTGGTATGCCGTTTTAGACGAAAATAATCGTTTAATTGCTGGTGCAGGAGTTATTGATAATGACTTCCATGAGCGCAAAGATTTAACACCAAATTTATGTGCTTTATTTGTAGAAGAAAATTATCGAAATCAAAATATTGCAAAGAAAGTTTTAGATTTTATACGTCAGGACTTAAGTAATCACGGCATCAAAACACTTTACTTAATAACAGACCATACTGAATTTTATGAAAAATGTGGCTGGCAATTTCTAACTATGGTGAAAGATGACGAGGGTGAGATGGTCCGTATGTATGTAGCAGAAACTTTCCAATAGAATTTCAATACCATCTAAAAGAGAAGTTTTCATATGGAAGGCTTCTCTATATTAAAAAATGCTTTTATTGCTTAATGTTTGAAATGCAGAGAGAGAAATATTATTTGACTTTAATAAGTTGATTTTTAAGAGGAACTATAAAAAATAATTAAATTTTTAAATATTTGAGGTTTTATAAAAACTATTTATAGCTATTTAAAATTTCATTTTCAGATTTATTGAGTTGATCTGATAAATTAAAGTTCTTTCCAATTTATTATTAAATTTTGATAGCATTCGCGGTATACACAATAAGAACTGTTGATACGAATTATGACCGATCAATTAAGAGCAAAATTTGAAAATTTAGAACTTAACGCAGGTTTAGGGAAAATCAGCGCCTTTATTTCAATGTCACTCAGCTTACTTTGTTTATTTGGTGCTTTATGTTTTTTATTTCCCAGTGTATTAACCACCCCAGAACTTCGTCCTCTTTACGCAAAGCACTATAATCTTTTCTATTATGGCCTGATCACTGGCATTGTGATTAGTGCAGGTTTTGGTGCATTCAGTGCAATTGTTCGTCAAAACCGATATGGGTTCTACGGGCTATGTTTTTCACTTCTGGCAGCAGTTTTGGGTTGCGGCGTAATTGAAGCACCCGTTTTACCAAGTGTACCGTTTTATGCAGGCATCGATTATTTTGTACTAACCCTATTCATTCTAGCGTTTGTTTTTATTCCGCTTGAAGGTTTTTTTGCTAAAAATCCTGAACAAAAAATATTAAGGGTGGGCTGGGTGACCGATATGAAATATTTCATGGTCAGCCATGTTGGGATTCAATTATTTAGCTTTTTAACGGTTATGCCAATTCAATATTGGATTACGCACCTGCCTGATAACCCGATTGTACCTTATGTACAAGCTCAACCGATTTGGCTTCAATTTATTGAGTTACTTATTGTGGTCGATTTTACGGTGTATTGGTTGCACCGTGCTATGCATGAAGTTAATTTCTTATGGCGCTTTCATGCGATTCATCATTCGACTGAATATATGGATTGGTTAGCATCTTCTCGTTTGCATGTCATAGAAGTACTGATGACTCGCTTTATTGCGACTTTACCGATTTTCCTGTTGGGTTTTCATACTTCAGCTGTTTTTGCTTATTTAGTTTTTATTTCATTTCACGCTATTTTTATTCATTCCAATGTACGTTTTCGTTTTCCATATTTGCGCTGGATTATTGCAACACCAGAATTCCACCATTGGCATCACTCTTCAGAAAAACCTGCGATTGATAAAAATTACGCTGCTTTTATTCCACTTTATGATGTTGTTTTCAAAACAGCCTATATGCCTAAACATTTGGCAAGTGTATATGGAACGGTTGGTTATAAAATCCCAAATAGTTTTGTAAAACAGTTTACTTGGCCCTTTAAAAAGTATGTAAAGCGGTTTTTAAAACCTTGGCGTGATCAGTAAATTCCTAAAGTCAGCTTCATTTGAGGCTGACTTTTTAACACATCATTATTTGCTTTTTATATTTTTAAAAATCATTACGAGGGCAATCAGAGCAAGGCTAATAATTAAACTCATATAAATATTAGCACTGTTCATAAGTCCGATTTTACCCACAAAGTAGCCTGCAAGAATTGCCGGAATACTAAAAGCCAAATAGCTTTCAACAAAAAATGCAGCCATCAGACCAGCACGTTCTTCTGGTAACGCTAGAGGCATTACTGTGCGAATAGCACCCATAAAAGCGGTACCAAAACCCACTCCAGTAATAATAGAACCTAAAAATAAAACTACTGCGTTTGTAAAATTAATCGCTAAAAATAAAACGGTTGCCCCAATAATGATGGATAAGGTACCCGTCAGCAAAATACGAAAATTTGTAGATTTTCTAAGTGTCAAAATGCCTGCTGCACCTGAGAGTGCAAGCGCCATAAACATAATCCCGTTTAACCATGGAGAAGAGGTTTGAAAAATTTTTGCCAGCAAAGAGGGCATAAGTGATAAGAAAAAACCACTGACCATCCAAAGTGCAATGTTAATCGGACTAATACTTAATAAAGCACTTCTCGCTTGGTGAGGAATAGCCATGTTGGGTTTTAAAGAAGCAAGTGCGCCCGATCTTTTTTGTGCAGTTTCAGGGTTAAAAAAACTTAAAATGAGCTGAAATATAAAGAGGACACATAAAAGCTCAAAAACGAGCTGCAAAGGTTGAGCTGAGAATTGCAAAATAATACAAGTGATAAAGATACCAGCTGCCATACCGACCATTGGAGCAATACTATTAATCAGAGACCCTTGATGCTTACTGAAATCTAAAATGGCGGCGCCTATAGCAGAAACGGCAAGTCCGGTCGCGATACCTTGCAGACCACGAGCAATAAATAGCATAGAAACATCTGAGGCAAACAGGAAAAAGCTCATTGAAACAATTTGCAGAAAAATCGCCGAAAGAATGACAGGCCGACGTCCAATATAATCAGATAAAGAACCAATAATGAGTAAAGAGGCAAGTAAGGTAAATGCGTAGGTTGCAAAAATTAAGGTTAATGTGACAGGCGAGAATTGCCAAGCTTGCTGATACAAGCGATATAGAGGAGTGGGAGAGCTGGATGCGGCCATAAAGGTCATGAGTGTGACGGTGTTTAAGGTCAACGCAATTTTTGAATCTAGTCGAAAAACAGATCTAGACACTTTCGAACTTGAATTGTTCATATAAGATGAATAACATAAAAGCGAATATTTAGCTTTTATACATTATTTTTACACTAAAGCAAATCCTTAGCTTTAGTGTATTTTGTATATACAAATAATATTTTAATTATTTTTTTATTGAAGTAGAGCTGATTAATGGCAAAAGTTGTTACTGGGTTACGACCAGGTGGCCGTAGTGAAAGAATTCAAACTGCGGTACACCAAGCAGTCAAAGAGCTTCAAAAAACATTGGAGCAAAGCCAAATCACCATACCCATGATCGCTCATGAGGCAGGAGTAACACCTTCAACAATTTATCGCCGTTGGGGAGACATTAATCAGTTATTTTCAGATGTTGCTCTAAATGAACTCAAACCTGATATGGAGCCAAAAGATTTAGGTTCATTTCAACTTGATGTTACCGCATGGGTCGAACAGTATTTTGAAGAGTATTCTTCTGAAGTAGGACAGGTCTTACTACGTGATGTGTTATATGCAGCTGAATCTTCGAATGCCCGACAATGCGAAACCTTAATTATTCAACAACTCGATATTATTCAAGCTCGAGCAAGATTACGTCATGAACCAACCATTTCGAATCAAGAAATTATTGAAGCAGTCATTGCCCCTATGCTATTTCGAATCTTATTCACTGATCGTGCATTAGGCTTAGATTATGTCCATATTTTATTAGAGCGTTTATTTAAGAACTATCCCAATTTTAATTAATTTATAGCAACCTACTAGTCTAAATATTTAATAAGAAATAGTCGTTTTTCTTATAAAAAACTATATATCAATTTTTCTTATTATTTTTAAAATAAATTTTCATAATTTATAATTCATATGTTTTATATAAAATCATTTATTTAATAAATGGTTGGCTTGAGGTAGATAAACAAGTACTCATGGCGGGTTTTATCACTTTTTATGGTATGAAATTTTAATATAAATAATGACTTATTTAAAAAATTAACTATTTTTTCGATATTTAAAACTTAAAAATAAAAAGTATTCTATACAATTTAACGCATGATTTTTGAATTTGACATTTTTTAAATTTATAACACAGGGTGTTTTTTATTCTTTACAATGGCTTTTCCTTGTTAAAGCAGCTTGTGGTGCTTGCTTTATATTTTATTTTTTTATCCCCATCGAAAAGGTATTTAGATAATGGATTTCAATACCCTTGACCAAGAAACGGTACAGAAAAAACAGAAATTTCACCAAATTTTGTATGTACAGGTCATTTTTGCAATTATTTTGGGCATTTTAATTGGTCATTTTTACCCAGAACTTGGCGAGAGTTTAAAACCACTTGGTGATGCATTCATCAAGATTGTTAAGATGATTATTGCTCCCGTCATCTTTCTAACTGTTGTTACCGGTATTGCCAGTATGACAAACATGAGCCGAGTTGGCCGTGTGACTGGTAAGGCTATGCTCTATTTTCTGACCTTCTCAAGCTTGGCTCTTGTAGTTGGTATGATCGTGGCAAATATTATCCAACCAGGTAAAGGCCTTAACATTGATCCAGCTACCTTAGTCAACGACAAAGTAAATACTTATGTTGAAAAGGCGCATGCAACAAATATTACCGATTTCTTCATGAATATTATCCCGCAAACATTGGTCAGTCCTTTGGCTGGTGGCGAGATTTTGCAGGTGTTATTTGTAGCGGTACTATTTGGTATTTCGTTGGCTGCTTTGGGTGACCGAGCACGTCCAATTACCGATTTCTTAAATAACTTAACAGCTCCAGTTTTCTACTTAGTTGGTATGTTAATGAAGCTTGCTCCAATCGGTGCTTTTGGTGCAATGGCTTTCACGATCGGCGCATATGGAATTGAATCAATTGGTAATCTATTACTGTTAATCATGACGTTCTACATTACTGCTGTGTTATTTATTCTAGTAATTTTAGGTGCAGTAGCTCGTTATAACGGCTTTTCAATTATTCATTTAATTCGTTATATCAAAGATGAACTTTGGTTGGTTTTGGGAACAAGTTCTTCTGAAGCAGCTTTGCCATCTTTAATGGACAAAATGCAAAAAGCAGGTTGTGAAAAATCAGTTGTAGGTTTAGTCATTCCAACAGGTTATTCATTTAACCTTGATGGTACAAATATCTATATGACTATGGCGGCTCTATTTATTGCGCAAGCTTGTAATGTAGATTTATCAATTAGTGAACAAGTTGCGTTACTTTTAGTCGCAATGGTAAGTTCTAAAGGTGCAGCAGGGGTGACTGGTGCAGGTTTTATTACTCTAGCTGCAACTTTATCGGTTGTACCAGCTGTTCCTGTCGCAGGTATGGCTTTAATTCTTGGTATTGACCGCTTTATGTCTGAGTGCCGTGCTTTAACAAATTTAGTGGGTAATGCATGTGCAACAATTGTTGTGGCACGTTGGGATAAGGCTTTAGATAAAGATCTTCTTGATAAAGCATTAAAGAACCCTAAAGCAGATTAACCTCATAAAAAAATCTGTAGCTAAGGGCAATTTGGGAGGGTAGCCCTGCTACAGATTTTTTTAATAACTAAAAAATATATTTTAATTAAGCCATTCTAAAGTTCTACAACATTACTTATCTTTTAAGAAAGACAATATTGTAATTAAAATCAAGTCGTGAAAAATTATGCTTTTAAGTGATCCTCAAACTCTTCACCTAATTGCATCGCTAATGAATTACCTGCTAACTCACAGGTTACTAAACCATATTCTTTTTTAAAACTAAAAGTAAAACCTTTCCCGTCAGCAAGATTTTTAACTGAATACCCTAACTTTTCTAACCAAATGCGAAACGCAATCAAATTTTTAGCTTTAACAACCTTTTTCACGTGAGAACTCCTTCTATCCGTGGCATTACATCTTATTTATTAATAGGGTTTTAATTAGATTTTTTAAAGGGGTAAAACTTTTTTTTATTTTGCAACTTGTAAAAAAAGTAAGATAAAGAAATAAAAGATTCCATTTTTACAAAATTATGAGTGAGTTATATGATTAAAAAATAATAACTTTTTATTTAAAGAGCTGTTTATGCGATTGTTTTTAAAAATTATAAATTCAACGTTGTTTTTAGAATAATGAGCAAATAAAAAACAGAGTAAATGTAAAAAATAATTACAAGCAGCAGGTAATAAGCAAAAAGATACAGTTCTTAAAATGAAACTGTATCTTCTTTGAAAGCTTAATTTTAGAAATTATCTTTAAGCGCACGCAGGTGAGCGAAGTCTTCAACACTTTCTGCGCGAAGAAAGGGGTTGGTTGCTAATTCAAGTTCAATCGTGCTCGGTAATGTGATTAATTTTTGTTTACGTAGCTCACGGACTTCTTCAGCTCGTTCTGATAGGGCATGGTTGTGAGGTTCTACTGTTAAGGCAAATTCAGCATTTGAAAGCGTGTATTCGTGCGTGCAATAAACTTTTGTGGGGGTTGGTAAAGCTGCCAGACGACTCAGTGAGTGAAACATTTGTTCGGCTGTGCCTTCAAATAATCGACCACACCCCATTGCAAATAAGGTATCACCACAAAATACAGCCTCTAATTCTTCAATAAAATAGACAATGTGCCCTAAGGTATGACCAGGGGTTGCAATAATCTCTACTTTTAAATCATTAAATTTTAGATGATCGTCATGCTGTAAAGGGTGGGTAATTCCCGGAATTTTGGTGAGCTCATCACGTGGGCCATACACAGTAATATTTTGAGCAGCTGTTAAATCAGCAACACCACCAATATGGTCTTTATGCCAATGAGTAAGCCAGATTTGTTTTAAATTTAACTGATGATTTTGACAAAATTGAATTACCAGCTGTGCTTCTGTTGGATCGACTGCTACAGCTTCTTGGGTTTCAGTATCTTCTAAAATCCAGATATAGTTTTGGAGGGCATTCTGCACATCGATAAAATGAATTCTATAACGCATTGTTTTATCCTGAAACTAAATCCAAAGAGTAAATGAATAATGACTAATTCTGATCATACCAGAAAATGGAATTGAGCCATGCACTCAACTGTTTTTAATAAAAGGGTTATATAAAACAAAAAAAAGCCCCCTAAAAGAGAGCTTTTTTGTATGGAGGACTTAACGGAGCTTAGCGAGCCAGTTCCCTAGCGTTTGTACAATCTGTACTAATAACAGTAGGATAATCACTGTTAAAATCACAACGCTGGTATCAAAACGTTGATAACCATATGAAATCGCTAAATCACCAATACCACCTGCACCAACTGCGCCAGCCATGGCGGTTGCACCAATAAGACTGATTGTCGCTGTGGTAAGGTTTAAAATCAGTGAGCTGCGTGCTTCAGGCAAAATAAAACGAGAGATAATTTGCCAAGGTGTAGCACCCATCGCTTGAGCGGATTCAATAATTCCTTCATTTACTTCAAGCAATGAAGTTTCAATCAGACGTCCCATATAAGGGCCAACATAAATAGTCAATGGAACAATAGCTGCCCATGTACCAATTGAAGTACCAACTAATAGCTTAGTGAGAGGAATTACTGCAATGAGTAAAATAATAAAAGGAAGAGAGCGTAAAGCATTTACAATTGGATTAAGTAAATGATAAATCACTTTATTGGGTAAAATGCCTTCCGGACGGGTAACTAATAAAATAATTCCCTGAATAAAGCCCCAAATGCCACCAAACAAAAGTGCGAAGAAAACCATATGAAAGGTTTCTTGCAAAGCTGTAACGAACTGATCAATAGAAAGGGAGCTGTGCCAGAAAGGTTGAGTGAGTTCAGTTAACCACTGTACGATTAAATCTCTCATACTTGATCTCCTGATTGAACTACACCTACTTCATTTTGTTCTAAAAACTCAATAGCCTGCTTAATGAGCTGAGGATCACCTAAAAGCTGCACAAACATTTGACCAATGACTGTGCCATTAATTTCAGTCATGTTGGCAAATAAAATATTTAAGCTAATATCGAATTTTTTAATTAGTGACTGAATTACAGGTTCTTGAGCAGAACGCCCTAAAAACTGTAAACAGTAAATACTATGATGATGCTGGTTTTCGAGCTGATTTAAAATATTCACAGGCAACTGTTGATGTAAAACAGTTTGAATGAAGTTTTTAGTGGTTGGATGTTGAGGTTTACTAAAGATATCAATCGTTGAACCTTGTTCAATGACTTTACCTGCCTCCATCACAGCTACATGATCACAAATAGTTTCAATGACATCCATTTCATGGGTCACCATAACAATCGTGATTTTTTGCTCTTGATTAATTTTTTTGAGTAGCTCTAAAACTGACTTGGTTGTTTGCGGATCAAGGGCAGAGGTTGCCTCATCACACAAAAGAATTTTTGGATGATTTGCTAAAGCACGGGCAATACCGACACGTTGCTTTTGTCCGCCAGAAAGTTCATCTGGATAAGCATCTTTTTTATGCTTAAGATCAATGAACTCCAATAACTCATTTAAGCGCTTTTCACGTTCTACTTTATTGTAATTCAGTAGACGCATTGGCATTTCAATGTTTTCAGCAACCGTCTTGGTTTGTAGTAGATTGAAGTGCTGAAAAATCATGCCAATACTGGCACGTTCCTGACGTAATGAGCGTGCATCTAAAGCGGTGAAATCTTTCTGATTAATAATGATTTGACCTTCTGTTGGTCGCTCAAGTAGGTTGATCAGGCGGATTAAGGTACTTTTACCTGCACCACTATAGCCAATGATGCCAAAAATACTGCCCTCTGGAATCTCTAAATTGATTTGGTCGAGTGCGCGTATGGTTTGACTTTTGAGCTGATAGTGCTTTGAAATGTTTTTAAATTGAATCATATCGTCAGAAGCTATGCTGGAAAGAAAAAACAGGCAAAGAGAATTTGCCTGTTTCACGTTTCGGCTATTATATTACTATTTAGCTTCTGAGAGATAGCTGATTGGTTGATCTACGTCAACTTTTGTTCCACCAAAACGCTCTGTTACATACTTTTTAGCTGCTGCACTATGATATAGCTGTCCAACTTTTTGCAAAACAGCATCATTTTTACGTGAATCAGCAGTTGCAAGAACGTTGACATTAAGTCGTGTGCTTTGATCAACAGGCTCATAGAAAATAGAATCTTTGAGTGCGTTCAAACCACCTTCCATTGCTAAGGTGTTACCTAATACAACGGCATCAACTTCATCTTTAATACGTAATGCTGTTGCCATTTGGATTGGTTTGATATCGATCTTTTTACTATTTTCGATGATATCGTTTGGACTGCCTTGAGCCGGGTTAAAATCAGCTTTAAGTTTGATTAAGCCAGCTGTTTGTAATAAAAGTAAAGCACGAGCTTCGTTGGCAGCATCATTTGGGATTGCAATAATTGCACCCTCTGCGAGCTCATCAATTTTTTTGTGTTTACTTGAGTAAATACCCATTGGCTCAAGATATGTGGTAGAAACTGGCGCAATCTTATCTTGGTTTGATTTATTAAATGCAACAAGATATGAATAAGATTGGAAAGCATTCAGATCTACTTCTTTGTTTGCAATGGCTGCATTCATAGAAACATAGTCTGTAAAGTTTTTCACTTCTAACTTTAAGCCAGCAGCTTGGGTTTCAGGTAAAGTTGCGATATAGCGCCAAATATCAGCATCTGAACCTGTAGAGGCAATCACTACCGTTTGTACTTGGGAGCTATCATTGTTTTGTTGTGTCTGTGGAGAACCTTCTTGTTTACCACACGCTGCCAATAGTACTACTGACATACTTAAAAAAAGACTGATCAGCTTTTTCATTTAAAAAAGTCCTGATTGAAGAGATATAGAAAAATAAGTATTGATCTATATCTATATGAAATGGGAGGAGTTGGAATTACAACAGGTTTAAACTCTGATATCTTTTTCAGGGGTTCCATAATTTGCTTGCATACTTTGGTGGTAAGTGAGGGTAATTGTTTTATAAACAAAAAACTGTTTCCCCAAACAGTTAATCCCAAACAATAGCCAAATGAGTGTTCATAAATTTAGAACATTAGAAAAACTCTCTACAGTTATAATGTGTAGAGCAAGTCGCTATGAAAATTATTAAAACAGCAGTGTTTATTGACAGTTCCAACGGTATGCCAATCATATCAATAAAAGGGTGGTTGATATAGGGTGCTTCTTTTCTATTTGTTGATATCTTTAAAAATATAATAAAGATTTATACGATTTTTTATATGGTTTCACATAATAGAAAAGCCTCTATATAGAGACTTTTCTATTAGAATTTTAAACTTGAAAGTTTTTAAGCTTTTTCACGTGCAATTGCGCGGTAGCCAATGTCGTTACGATATTGCATACCCGTAAAGGTAACTTGACCACATACTTCTAGTGCATTAATTTGTGCTTCAAGAACGCTATCGCCCAATGCCGTTACACAAAGAACTCGACCGCCAGAAGTCACGATATGACCATCTTCACGAGTTGCTGTGCCAGCATGGAAAATTTTAGTATCTTCAGGTGAGTGTCCGATACCTGAAATTACATCGCCTTTGCGTACGCTATCAGGATAGCCTTCTGCTGCGAGTACAATACCAATTGACTTGCGTTCATCCCATTCAGCTTCTTTTGGCAAATTACCAGCAATACCAGCTTCTACCAATTCAACAAGAGATGACTTTAAGCGCATCATGATTGGTTGAGTTTCAGGATCGCCAAAACGACAGTTAAATTCGATCACACGTGGTTGACCTTGCTCGTCAATCATTAGACCAGCATATAAGAAACCAGTGTAAACATGTCCGTCAGCAGCCATACCTTCTACAGTTGGGTGCATGATTTCAGACATAACGCGTTCGAAAATATCAGAAGTTACAACTGGAGCAGGAGAGTATGCACCCATACCGCCAGTGTTAGGACCTTGATCGCCTTCAAAAATACGCTTGTGGTCTTGTGAAGTTGCCATTGGTAAAATATTTTTACCATCAATCATACAAATGAAAGAAGCTTCTTCACCTGCAAGGAACTGTTCAATCACAACGCGTGAACCAGCATCACCAAATTTGTTGCCTGCAAGCATGTCATCAATTGCTGCAAAAGCTTCTTCGTTGGTCATTGCAACGATTACACCTTTACCAGCAGCAAGACCATCAGCTTTAATTACAATTGGTGCGCCATTTTTTTCAACATAAGCTTTAGCTGCATCTACTTCAGTGAAAACATCATAGAAAGCAGTTGGAATGTTGTGACGCTTTAAAAAGTGCTTAGCAAATGCTTTTGAACCTTCAAGCTGCGCTGCATATTGAGTAGGTCCCCAAATTTTTAAACCTGCTTCACGTGCAGCATCAACCACACCATTAACTAATGGTGCTTCTGGACCAACAATAATAAGATCAACATTATTTTCTTTAGCAAAAGCAATAATTGCTGAGTTGTCTAAAATATCAAGTTGAACATTAATACATTTATCTTCTGTTGCAGTTCCAGCATTACCTGGTGCAACAAAAACTTGAGTAACATTGGTATCTTGCGCAATTTTCCATGCTAAAGCATGTTCACGACCACCACTACCTAAAACTAAAATATTCATTTTTAATTTGTTCCTTAACTTTAATCCTTTTCATCCCCCTCTATCCCTCAAGGTGGAGAGTTAGCTCCATTATTGTGGAAAACCCTCCTGAATGAAAGGAGGGTTAGGGAGGACTAAATTTAAATTAGTGGCGGAAGTGGCGCATACCAGTGAAGACCATTGCAATACCAGCTTCATCAGCTGCTGCGATTACTTCTTCATCACGCATAGAACCACCTGGCTGAATAATGCATTTAATGCCAGCTTTAGCCGCATTATCAATTCCGTCACGGAACGGGAAGAATGCATCAGATGCCATTACAGCGCCTTCAACAACCAAACCAGCATGTTCAGCTTTAATGCCAGCAATACGAGCTGAGTTAACACGGCTCATTTGTCCTGCACCAACACCAATAGTTTGGCGGTTTTTTGCATAAACAATTGCATTTGATTTTACATATTTCGCAACTTTCCAAGCAAAGATGAGGTCATCAATTTCTTGTTCAGTTGGTGCGCATTTGGTTACTACTTTAAGATCATCTTTAGTAATCATACCTAAATCTTGATCTTGAACTAATAAACCGCCATTAACACGTTTGTAGTCAAGTTGTGGTGCACGCGCGTCTATTGCAGGTAATTCACCACATACTAGAACACGTACGTTTTTCTTCGCGCCAGTAATTTCAAGCACGCCATCAGCAATACTTGGAGCAATAATTACTTCAACGAATTGACGCTCTACAATTGCTTGAGCAGTTGCAACATCTAACTCACGGTTAAACGCAATAATGCCGCCAAAAGCAGATTCTGGGTCAGTCGCATAAGCTAAATCGTAAGCAGCTTTAATGCCGTCTAAAGAAACAGCAACACCACAAGGGTTAGCATGTTTTACAATTACACAAGCAGGTTTTGCAAATGATTTAACACATTCAAGTGCGGCATCTGTGTCTGCAATGTTGTTATAAGACAATTCTTTGCCTTGTAACTGTTTTGCCGTAGAAACTGATGCTTCTTTTGCATTTTCTTCAACGTAAAATGCAGCAGATTGATGTGGGTTTTCACCGTAACGTAAATCTTGTGCTTTGTTCAATTGAGTATTGAACGTACGAGGGAATAAATCAGCTTCGCCTTCGGTCTTACCAACGCGAGCGCCTAGGTAAGAAGCGATCATGCCGTCATATTGGGCAGTATGTTCAAATGCTTTAACAGCTAAATCAAAACGTGTTTCATAAGAAAGTGAACCAGCAACTTTTAATTCAGTAATAACTGTATCGTAATCTGAAGCATTTACAACAATACCGACTGAAGCGTGGTTTTTAGCAGCAGCACGAACCATTGTTGGACCGCCGATGTCGATATTCTCGATAGCATCAGCAAGTGAACAGTCAGGTTTTGCAACTGTTGCAGCGAATGGATAAAGGTTCACAACAACAAGATCAATCGGATCGATGTTGTGTTCTTCCATTACTGCTTCGTCTAAACCGCGACGAGCGAGAATACCGCCATGAATTTTTGGATGTAATGTCTTAACACGACCATCCATCATTTCAGGGAAGCCAGTATGTTCAGATACTTCAACAACAGCGATATTATTATCTTTAAGCAACTTGTATGTGCCGCCTGTAGATAATAGTTCTACCCCTAAAGCTGCAAGGTTTTGAGCAAATTCGACAATTCCTGTCTTATCAGATACAGAAATCAAAGCACGTTTAATAGTCATGATGTTTAATTCAACAATTTCAAGTCTACGGATTAAAACCAATAAGCATAAAAAAATGCCCACGACGTCGTGAGCATTTTATCATTTATTCACTCATTAAACCGTGAGCTTTTAACTTTTTGCGTAAAGTGCCACGGTTGAGTCCAAGAATCTCGGCAGCACGGGTTTGATTACCACGTGTATATTCAAGAACTACAGATAAAAGAGGTTTCTCCATTTCTGCTAGCACCATGTCATATACCTGAGATGGTTGCTCACCTTGCAATTGTGCAAAATAATGGCGAACTGCGCGATCAACGTGGATGCGAAGAGCAACATCAGATTGTGCAGTAAAAATAGGAGATTTGCTATTCATGCGAGTTAATCCGAAAATCAAATACTAGCTTGGATAAAGTAGTATATAAATGTGGTCTAAAAATACGGAGTCCTGTTTTAGATCCTAAAACAGTGACTCTAAAACATAAGAACAATTAGCTTGCCATATTTCTTCGTATTGAATAAAAAATAAGCGTAACAATAGTTAAATATTTGTTACAGCCCCCTCAAAAACAAAAAAAGTTAGGCTATGTGCTTAAAGTAGAAAAGCACACATGCTTAACAGTATTTTTTTTGGATTGAGAGCGAGGAGTATATGAGTCAAAGCTTTCGTGGCGCGTATCATACCATTGTCTAGGAAAAAGTGAGCAAATTAACTGCATTTTTTTTTATTTTTTTTTCACTTTTTTTACATTTTAGGGGTGGACAATTTCTAATCGATAATTTAGTAAGCTTTTTTTGCTTCTGTTTAGCTCAAATTGGAATCGGAAAGGGGTGTTAGAGGGAATACGTTGAATACCCCGTAAGTTTTCAACAAGATATTGTTGAGGAGTCAATATAACTTCTTCTGTTTTTTTTGAGTCTGTTGCAAAACTCAACTTTAGGTTGGGAAGTTCAATACTTTTATCATTCTGATTAAGCAATATGCCTGAAAATTGCGTATGACTTGTGTCAACTTTGCGGAGTTTTAACTTTTCTATATAAATAAGTTGATATTGTTCGGCTGACTTATTGCAGTGCAGTGTTTCGCAAACATAATTAAATGCATGGCTGACGGTTGGGCTTGCATGCATGAGCTTAGGGTTAAACCAGAGAATTTGAAAAGTAAAAACTAAAATCAAAATAAGGTTAGCAGAGCTCCAGAGCGTGTAGTACAGCCAACTATGCTTTTTATTATTGTCTTGTTCTTGTGCGGATGTTTGTTCAGCTAAATTAAGATTGGGTAGTGCGTTAATAGGTTCGTTGTGAAAATAATTTAAATTGTTGAGATAAGTTAAAAGATCAATATTTGAGTTTTCAACTTTTTGATCAAAGATATCTAACACATGAGAATGCGTCATATATCTTGCTTGCATAGAACCATTGGCTAATGTAGATGAGTTAACCATGACTGGTTGTTCAATATTAACCAAATGGGTGAGGGCATTAAAATTAAACTCACATTTAGGACAACAAACCATACCCTGAGCAACAGTCAATTGAGTAAGGGATACTTTATAAACTGTTAAGCACTTAGGGCAGCGGGTTTGTTTTTCATTCATGAGTTAAAATATTCTCAGTTTATTGTTTTGCGTTTTCCTGAAATGCGACACCAATTTTCTTCGCGTTTTTCGACATCTAATATATCAAAAAATTCAGAATAAACATCTGAAACATCAGCAACTTGCTCTTCAATCACACCAGCAAGCGCGAATTCACCATCAGATTTAAGCAATTTTGCAAACTCTGGTGCAAGTGCCATTAACGGACCTGCTAAAATATTTGCAACCAGAACATCTGCTTGTTGAGATCCGAATTCTTGATTAAATTCTTCAGGAAGGCCAACATATAGACGATCTAATACGCCATTAAGTTCAGCATTTTGTTTTGTTGCTAAAACAGCCTGAGGGTCAATATCAGTGGCATATACTTTTTTAGCGCCTAATAATAAAGCTGCTACACCTAAAATGCCTGAACCACAGCCATAATCAATAACGATTTTATCTTTAACGTCAGCTTTACCTAACCACTGTAAACATAAGAATGTACTTGCATGGTTACCTGTACCAAACGCAAGGCCTGGGTCTAACTTAATATTAGTTGCATCAGCTTCTGGTGGCTCTAGCCATTCAGGTACGATCCAGAACTTTTCCCCAATTTGAATTGGCTCGTAATAGTCCATCCATGAGCGTTCCCACACTTGATCTTCAAGCTCGGCATGGCGCATAGGGACATTTGGTAGCTGAGCTTTTAAGAAAGCTTCTAAAGTGTCGACATCAATAGGGTCTTGTTCGTCTTGTTGATAAATGCCGGTCACAATCACTTTATTCCATAAAGGTGTTTCACCTGGTAATGGTTCAAGTAAAGCCTGATCTTCAGCATCATCCAGAGTTACGCTTACCGCACCTAGAGACATTAAAAGTGTTTCTGTGAACTCAACTTGTGCTTGATCAACGGTAATGTGTATTTGTAACCACTTCACGAAAAGGACCTAAAAATTTTATTTAAAGGCGTATTGTAGCTGACTAGACGATTTTAAAAAAGAAAGCGGCCCATCTTTAATGGGCCGACTTTAAAAATACTGAGAAGGTATAGCGGAAAATAAATTGCTTCTTCTATACCTTATGCCGAAACAAATTAAGGAGCAGGGGCTTTAAATTGTAACTTACCGTTTTCATTCGGTTGGCAAGTACCATTAAAAGTTACGCCATTATGGCTGTAAGATACCCATTCGCCTTGCTGCTTTTTAGCACATGCTCTAACTTGTTTTTGAGTTTCGGCTTTGCTCATGTCTGCAGCATGTGTAAAAGTTACGCCTGAAAAACAAAGTAGAGATGCAGTTAAGATTTTTAACATGGTCGATTTCATTTTGTATTCCTTCTTGTCGCGTTAATTTTAAAGTCATAGAAGTGCTGTACATTTTTTATTCTAAGATGAATTTGTTTTAATAACATTCACTTTGTATTGAATTCATGAAACAAAATGTCAAATCTTGTGGCGTACCGTAAATTATGTGAAGACGATTTTGTAATTATGTACATCAATAAGCAGATAATTTTGCTATAATGTTCCGTCTTTTTTTTTCTGGTGTTTTGTACTCATGCACTACCCTAAAGTTTATGATGTTATCGTTATCGGTGGCGGTCACGCAGGTACGGAAGCGGCCCTTGCTGCTGCGCGTATGGGACGACAGACTTTGCTTTTGACCCATAACATTGAGACTTTGGGTCAAATGAGTTGTAACCCAGCAATCGGTGGTATTGGTAAGTCACATTTAGTACGTGAAATTGATGCACTTGGCGGAGCAATGGCTTTAGCTGCCGATAAAGGTGGTATTCAGTTCCGTATTTTAAATTCACGTAAAGGTGCGGCAGTACGTGCAACACGTGCTCAAGCTGACCGCGTTCGCTATAAAGCTGCCATTCGTGAAACATTAGAAAATCAAGCAAATCTTGATATTTTCCAGCAAGCAGCTGATGACCTGATTGTTGAAGGCGATACTGTTAAAGGTGTTGTTACTCAAATGGGCGTTCGCTTTGACGCTAAAACAGTGGTGTTGACTACTGGTACATTCTTGGGTGGTGTAATCCACGTTGGTTTAGAAAAATCAAGCGGTGGTCGTGCGGGTGATCCACCTTCTATTGCACTTGCTCAGCGTTTACGTGAATTAAAATTACCTGTAGGTCGCTTAAAAACTGGTACACCACCACGTATTGATGCACGTTCGGTTGATTTTTCAGTCATGATTCCGCAGCCGGGTGATTTCCCATCTCCGGTTATGTCATTCATGGGTGATGCCTCTATGCACCCTGAACAAGTAAATTGTTATATCACGCATACCAATGAAAAAACTCATGACATTATTCGTGGCGGTTTAGACCGTTCACCAATGTATACCGGTGTTATTGAGGGTGTTGGTCCGCGTTATTGCCCTTCAATTGAAGACAAGATTCATCGTTTTGCAGATAAAGATTCACATCAGGTGTTTTTGGAACCAGAAGGTTTAGATACACACGAGCTTTATCCAAATGGTATTTCGACTTCGCTTCCATTTGATGTGCAGTTTGAGCTTGTTCGCTCTATTCGTGGTATGGAAAATGCCCATATTTTGCGTCCAGGCTACGCGATTGAATACGATTATTTCAATCCACAAGCTTTAAAATTTACTCTCGAAACTAAAGCTATTAGTGGTCTATATTTTGCTGGCCAAATTAATGGTACGACCGGTTATGAAGAGGCTGGTGCTCAAGGTTTACTTGCTGGTTTAAATGCTGCGCGCCGTGCGTGGGAGCAAGAAGAGTGGACACCTAAGCGTGACCAAGCTTATATGGGCGTATTGGTTGATGACCTCATCACTTTAGGTACTAAAGAACCATACCGTATGTTTACCTCACGTGCTGAATACCGTTTAATGTTACGTGAAGACAATGCGGATCAACGTTTAACTCCTGTTGGTCGTGAACTTGGGTTGGTTGATGATGTGCGTTGGGCTGCTTATTGTGAAAAAATGGAAGCGGTTGAGCGTGAAACTTCTCGTTTACAACATTTGTGGGCAGCACCAAATAACCCTATGGGCAAAAAATTCGTTGAGATGACGGGTGCTGACTTAAGTAAAGAATGTAGTGCGATTGATTTGCTTAAACGCCCTAATATTAACTTTGGTCAAATTGCCGAACTTACGGGTTCTGAAGTTTCTGAACAAGTTGGTGAGCAAATCGAGATTGCTGTGAAATACGAAGGTTATATTAACCGTCAGCATGAAGATGTGGCACAGTTAAAGCGTCTTGAAGAAACTAAAATTCCTACCGACTTTAATTATGATGTAGTTTCTGGTTTATCACGTGAAATTACCCAGAAATTAAAAACGGTTCTTCCGGAAACATTAGCTCAAGCAAGTCGTATTCCTGGTGTTACACCAGCAGCTGTTCAGCTTGTAATGATCACAATTCGTAAAAATAATATGATTAAGAAAACAGCTTAATCTGTTAAATGCAAAAAAGCCCAGCTAAGACTGGGCTTTTTTATTTTCTGTTCAAAAATATATAAAAACTTCCTAAGGAAGAAAATAGATTTCGCTTCCTTTTTTTCTTATTTCACATATTTCAAGCAGCCAGTTATATTAAATTCACGTTCAAACAAGAGGGCTTTAACCATGACAATGAAATCAATTCGCTACAATAGAGATGAAATGGCATGCCAATGCTCATGTTCAAAATAGCGAAAAAGAAAGAGCAGATCAGTTTTGTAGGGGGAGAACACATTGATCTGAAAACAAGTATAAATATAAGAGCCAATATAAAATTAAGAAAATTATAATTCAAAATCTAAAGAGAACCTTATGGTTCTCTTTTTTATGTCTATTTGCTCTCAGATTCAATTTCCCGCACAGCGTTGTGTACCTGCACTGGTTCGATATGCAGTAATTTCTTACCAAAACTACGTAACCACCACACCAGTTGAGATGTAAAAGGTACGGTTGCTGTAACTTCTACGATATTTTCTGCAAGTGGGATTATGGTTTGGTCTTTACTTAACTGACTTTCATAGAAAGTTCTAGCAGTTTGCTCTGTCATGGTTAATGTGAGTTGAATTGATTCAGTTGGCTGTTTGTAGTCCACTCTAAAACCTAAGGCACCTGAATCGATATAATGATCAATATCAAAATTGACAGGATGCAGTGCTCGACTATCTAAGACTTTTGCTGATTTAAAACGGTGCAAGGCAAACGTTTGAACTTCAGTTTTATCATGTCGTGTGCAAATTAAATAAATTACCGCACCTTTTTGTACCAAAGCCAAAGGATTTAAAATATAGGTTTTGTCCTCGCCCTGATTGACTCGTGCTCGATAAATACATTCTATTTGTTTGTCTTGGAGTAGACCTTCATAAATTGCTTGTTGGGCATTTCGGTCCACTACAGGAGGAATAAGGGGTTGGCTTGCTGGTACGATGCGTACTCGGTTAATCCATTGCCTAACATTATTTTGTGTAGAGAGACTGCGTTTAGCCAAATCAAACCAAGGCCCCATCTCATCAAGCAGACTTGGTGGAAGTAAGTGTTTAAGATGTTCCTCAACCATCATAAATGTTACTGCCTGAGAGCTAGTCATGTGAGGTAAACTCTGAATAGGCGCATCGGATTGCCACCGCCAGCCTTGAGGTACAGCCTTATTACTTTCTATTGGAAAGCGCTGAGCAATTTGGTTTAAATCACGCTGAATAGTCCTTAAACTGATATCAATACCTTCACGTTCAAGCATTTCTTGTAATTCCCGTGTCCCGATCCATTTACCGGTAGGGAGGCGAGATAAAATCTGCCATTGGCGATATAAACTATTTGAAGTTTCTTTTTCTATTACAGACATAAGCGTAATACATCTATATCCAACTGCTTTGGTGTCAACACAATAAAAAATCTTTACACATTTAGCAAGTTTGTCAGATTCGGTTTATAGGTCCTTTTACAATCAATGTTAAGATTTAGAAGAAGAAAGTTATAACAAAGCACCGTAAAAATATTAAAGATATATAAATGGCACTGAAATTGCTTATTTAAAAATGAAATATAGATAAATGATAAGACGAGGTGGTTATGTCAGAACAAGAGCATGAATTACATATAGATAATGATTTTTTTATACAAGAGCAGACAACTACGGCACTCATTAACCCAACCTCTTTTTTAGAACATATTTCCGTACAAACCAACCTATTTGAGCAGCTAAAATCACAGTTTTTTAATGAGATGCTTGATGATGTAACATCAAATGGTGCGGCTTCTAAAAAAATTGAGCAATGGTTGAGTATCCGTACTCTAGATGAATTAAAAGAATTGAATGCTCAAGCGAAGCAACATTTTCTTTATCACGGCATTACTTTTAACGTATATGGTGATAAAGAAGGTGCAGAGCGAACAATTCCTTTTGATTTAATTCCAAGGGTGATTGAAAAAAAACAATGGGAGAAAATAGCTTCGGGCTGTGCGCAGCGTGTTAAGGCATTAAATTACTTTTTAGATGATATTTATCACGGACAACATATTTTAAAAGAACAACTCATTCCCGAAGAACAAATTATGGGGAATGATGCTTTTCAGCCACATATGCTTAAACATTCTCTGAAAGGTAAAATTTATTCACAAATTAGCGGAATTGATATTATCCGTGATGGCGAGGGAGAATTTTTTGTACTTGAGGATAATTTAAGAACACCTTCTGGTGTCTCTTATATGATCGAAAGCAGAAATATTAGTCAGCAATTGATGCCGGAGCTATGTGCAACCAATAATTTACAAGGAATTGAGCATTATCCCAGACTTTTAAAAGAAATATTGCAGGAAAATTCACCTGCGGACAGGCCTTTTATTGTGGTGTTAACACCTGGTCGCTTTAACAGTGCTTATTATGAGCATGCTTTTTTAGCCCGAGAAATGGATGTGCCATTGGTTACAAATCGGGATTTATTTGTAGAAAGTGACCAAGTTTTTGTTAAAACCATTCGTGGACGTCAAAAAGTAGATGTAATTTATCGCCGTCTAGATGATGATTTTTTAGATCCTTTGGCATTTCGACCAGATAGTGCTCTTGGAGTAGCAGGTCTGATGTCTGCCTATTTGCAAAAAAATGTTGTAATTGCGAATGCACCTGGGACAGGGGTGGCTGATGATAAATCTATTTATCCTTATGTTGATCAAATGATCCAATATTATTTGGGTGAAACGCCAATTCTAAAAAATGTACCTACTTACCAGTGCCGTAAAGAAGAACATTTAGATTATGTTCTTTCTAATCTTGAGCAATTGGTAGTTAAAGAAGCACAGGGTTCTGGGGGCTATGGCATGTTAATTGGCCCTAAGGCAAGCTCTTGTGAGATTGATGACTTTAGAAAAAAATTGATTGCTACACCCCACATGTATATTGCGCAGCCTACATTGGCTTTATCCGTTGCTCCTACGCTAACAACTGGCGGGGTGGCTGAACGACATATCGATTTACGTCCATTTGTATTAAGTTCACCTTATCGTACAGAGATAGTGCCGGGTGGCTTAACGCGAGTGGCCATGCAGGCTGGCTCTTTGGTCGTAAATTCTTCCCAAGGTGGCGGCATAAAAGATACATGGGTTGTCGAAACATTACATTCCTAATTGTGGGTTAAAGAGGAACTTTATGGTTTTACTCAATTCGAGTGCGCATCAAATATATTGGTTGGGTCGATATTTAATGCGAGTTAAATTTGCTGCCTCTCACTTACCCTTTACACAAGATGAGAAAGCAACAAAATTTGCAACAGCATTTGGTTTGGTAATAGAAAATGCTGAATTACTAAATCACTATATGTTAGACAAGAAGCAAACATTTTCGTTACTGAACCAGTTCGTTATTGCTAAAGATAATGTTCAGGAACTAAGAGGTATATTGTCATCAAATGCTTATGCAGAATTAAATAATGTTATTAACACGCTTCAAGCCCAACCTGAGGCTTTGAGAAAAGCTGTTGAACAATGTACTCAAATATTAGAAGCGGAGAATGAAGATGTTTGTTTATTTCTGCATTCAGGGCAAAAAATAGAGCAATTCGATATAGAGCTACGTTTTGGGCAAGATTTATCAGCCCTTGTATCTGAGTTGGATATTGTGGTGCAACGGCTTGCTGGCTTAGATTGGAAAAACATAGATCAAAATTGGCAGGTACTAAAGCATCAGCAAACGTGGGACGCTTATTATACTTTTACACAGCAGTTGGAACATATGTTTGAGGTGTGATTATGAAATTGATGGTGAATCATCAAACGCATTATAGCTATACTGAAACTGCTCAGAACAGTATCCAGTATATTAAAATGATGCCTCAAACATCGCCGCATCAACATGTTATGAACTGGGCAATTAGCGTGCCAGGTGACAAAACGATAAAAAGGGACATATTCAACAATGTATGGATGACGGCTAGTCAGCGTTATCAATACCAACATCTTACGTTTATGGCTCAAGGAATCGTTGAACTTCAAAATGTAGAGCTGGGTTGTGTAAATTTATCTACACCTACAAATTTGTTTTTGCAGATGACAAGTGCAACTCGATGTGATTCAGAAATGTTGGACTTTGCCAAAAATATTGTGGTGGTCAAAGACCGACAGCATATTGCGTTATTAAGTGAATACATTTTGCAGAAAATACTCTATCAGCCTGAAAGTACTTCGGTTCAGACAACTGCAACTGAAGCATTTCACGCTGGGCAGGGAGTATGCCAAGATCATGCCCATGTTTTAATTGCGATGTGTCGTGCGCTACAATTACCAGCACGCTATGTCTCTGGTTATCTATTTGATCAAAACTATCCGCACCTTGCTAGTCACGCTTGGGCAGAAGTATTTTTAGAAAATCAGTGGTATTGTTTTGATGTAAGCAATCAGTTGTTTACACCCAAACATCATATCTACCTTGCAGTTGGACGTGATTATCTCGATGTTGCACCTATTCGTGGTGTAAGAGAGCAAGGAGGAGTTGAGAACATGATGTCTGTGGTTCAAGTGTTGGCCTGTTGAATGTAAAGAGAATGAAATGACCTATTGTTGTGCGCTAAGATTGGAACAAGGTTTAGTGTTTATTAGTGACACTAGAACTAATGCAGGAGTTGATCATATTTCTGTGTTCCGGAAATTGCATACTTTCGGCGTTACTGGAGAGCGTTTCATGGCCTTACAAACAGCAGGTAATTTAGCGACGACACAAGCTGTTATAGGTCATTTGCAAAATGCGCTTACTTTGCAGCAAGAGCCTAATTTATATAGTGTTAATACTATGTTTGAGGCAGCTGAATTAATTGGTAAAACCTTGAAAACTGTTCTAGAAGATATTAGTACAGATACTCAAGAACAAATGAATTATGCCTGTAGTATTTTGGTGGGTGGACAGATTAAAGGTGGCGACATGCAGCTTTATAATGTCTACCCGCAAGGTAATTTTATTTGCGCAACTACAGATACACCTTACTTTCAAATAGGTGAGAGTAAATATGGCAAACCTATTTTGGACCGTGCTTTATATTATGCAATGCCATTAGATGATGCATTACGTTGTAGCCTAATTTCTTTTGACTCAACCTTGCGCTCAAATGTTTCTGTGGGCTTGCCGCTCGATGCATTAGTTTATAATAAAGATAGTTTTGTTATTCCGGTGGGTAAACGAATTACTGAAGATGATCCGTATTTTTCACAGATTAGTAAACAATGGTCAGATACTTTGCGTCGCGGTTTACAGGAAATGCCAAAACCCACTGATGATTACTGGCGATAAAATTATTAAAAGTTAATAAAAAAATCCAAGCATGCTTGGATTTTTTTATATTTTTTTTCTTTAACTGTTTTTTCGAGTGGGGCGATTACTTAAGCGGCAGAGCAATTCATATCCTATTGTTCCATTTGCATCAGCAACTTCATCCACTAGGCGGTGCTCACCCCAAAGTTCTACTTGGGTGCCTAATTTCACCTGCTTACCTGTAACATCAATTGCAAGCATGTCCATACTAACTCGGCCTACAACTGCACAGAGCTGTTTATTAATAGCGACATAGTTTTGTTTAATATAAGCTCGTGGATAACCATCGCCATAGCCAATAGAAACTATTGCAATATCCATTTTTTGTTGTGCGCAGAAGGTTGAACCATAACCTACATGTTCTCCAGCTTGAATATGATTCACTGCAATCACTTCTGCTGTAAAGGACATGACTGGTTTTAGGTCAAGATCATGGACTGTTTTATCTGCAAAAGGCGAAGCGCCGTAAAGCATAATGCCGGGACGAACATAGTCAAAATGTAAATCTGGCCATTTATAAATAGCAGCCGAATTACAGCAAGACGCTAAAACTGGATCACAAGCTTGCTTAATCTGTAAAAATTGTTGTTTTTGTTGCTCATTGAGTGGATGGTCTACATCTGCATTTGCGAAATGCATCGCCAGTACACAGCTAAAGCCTTCAGCTTTTAAAGTTTTAATAACTTCAATAATTTCAGGAACTTTAAAACCTAAACGGTTCATACCACTATTGAGCTTAACCCAGACTTTTAAACCTTGAGCGATGTATTCTTGCTTATGTTTAATTAGCCATTCAAACTGCTGTTGATGGTGAATTACACATTCAAATTTTTGTTCAATTGCAATAGGCATTTCATCTTCAGAAAATGCCCCTTCAATTAAAGTAACAGGTTGCTGAAATCCAAGTTCACGAATTTCTAAGCCTTCTTGTAGGCAGGCGACACCAAAGGCATCTGAGGCATTTAAGGCTGCTAAACAGTCTTTGATTCCATGTCCGTAAGCATTAGCTTTCACCATACTTACAATTTTTGAATTTGCTGCGAGTTGTTTGACACGGTTTAAATTATATTGAAGCGCATGGCGATCAATATAAACTGTTGCTTGGCGCACCCTCATTTACTCCTTTGGGCTAGAGATAGAGTTTATTCATCATCATCGTATTGGCTGTAATACTCAGGAGAGAGATTACTAAATCGGGTATATTGACCTTCAAAGGCAAGGCGAACTGAACCAATTGGACCGTTACGCTGTTTACCAATAATAATTTCTGCGGTACCGGCTTCTTTCGACTCTTTGTTATAAACCTCATCACGGTAAATAAACATAATCAAGTCGGCATCCTGCTCGATCGCACCAGATTCACGTAAGTCTGACATTACGGGGCGTTTATTTGGTCGGTTTTCCAGACTTCGGTTGAGCTGGGAAAGTGCGATAACAGGGCAGTGCATTTCTTTTGCTAATGCTTTCAAGCTACGTGAAATTTCTGAAATCTCGCCTACACGGTTATCACCCATACCTGGAACTTTCATGAGTTGTAAATAATCGACCATGATACAGCCGATTTTACCATCATGCATTTTGGCAATGCGTCGAGCACGGGCACGAAGTTCCGTTGGAGGTAGGGCAGATGAGTCATCAATATACAAATGCATTTGTTGAAGCTGCAAAATTGTGCCAGTAACTTTGGTCCATTCATCAGCATCTAAGTTCCCCGAGCGTAAATGTCCTTGGTGAACTTTACCCATTGCAGAAATAAGACGCATCGCAATTGAGTCCGCTGGCATCTCCATTGAAAATACCAGAGCGGGTAGCTTGTTATATTGTAGAACGCTTTCAACCAAATTCATGGCAAAAGTGGTTTTACCCATAGATGGACGTGCAGCAACAATAATTAAGTCACCAGCTTGCATACCTGATGTTTTATTATCAAGCTCTAAGAAACCTGTGGTTAAACCTGTAATATTGCCATCTAGTTTTGATAATTCATCAAGTTTACTAATTACATCTGCGGTGACAGAGCTAATAGATTTAGGACCTGCATCTTTTTTATTGTTATTGTGCTGTTCGGCTAGAGAGAAAATATTAGTTTCTGCTAGATCTAGAATTTCACTAACACCTCGACCTTTTGTGTCATAAGCATTTTGTAAAATTTCAGTACTAACTTTAATCATACTACGAAGCGTAGAGAACTCTTTAATTTTAGTGGCATACGTTTCTAAGTTGTAGAAACTTGATGGGGAATCAGCCATAAGCTGCATTAAATATTCTTCGCCACCAATAGCATCAAGTAAATTTTGTTTTAAAAGCCAATCATTCACCAAGACAGCATCATAAGGTGAATTTTCTTGCGCTAATTTTTCGATTGCACGGTAAATATATTTATGACGGGTCGCATAAAAATCATTTTCTTTTAACATATCACTAACTTGCTCGAACGATTCGGCAACTGTCATTAGTGCAGCAAGTACAGCTTGCTCAATGGCTAAATTGTGAGGGGGAGTGCGAAACTCTTTAAGTTGCCCTGATTCACTCGTTTTATTTTCTGTTCGAGATGAAAGAGTTAAAGAAGTGGCATTCGCCTGAGACATAATTAGACCTGATGATAAAGAAAGGTGTATGCAAATAGCCTGTAAGGCCGAAGACTATCTTAAAACAAAACTAAATAAACTACCTAATTAAAAAACCAATTAAACTAAAGAACTGATCAGGAATTAATATATCTTATTTTAAAAATAGGGCACATAAAAAAAGAGCATGCAAAAGCATGCTCTTTTTTTATGAGAAATTACTCAGATACGATAGTAACGAGAACTTCTGCAACAACATCATGATGCAATTGGATTGCGATGTTGAATTCACCAGTGTGACGAAGCGCGCCATTCGGTAAACGAACTTCTGCACGGTCAACTGTAAGACCAGCATTCGTTAAAGCGTCAGCGATGTCACGAGTACCGATAGAACCGAAGAGTTTACCTTCGTCACCAGCTTTAGCAGTGATAACGATGTTAACTTCATTCAATTGTTCAGCACGTGCTTGAGCAGCAGCTAAAATTTCAGCTTCTTGCTTTTCAAGTTCAGCGCGACGAGCTTCAAAAGCGGCAGTGTTAGCTTCAGTAGCTGCAACTGCTTTACCTTGAGGGATAAGGAAGTTACGGCCGTAACCAGCTTTAACTGATACTTTATCGCCTAATTTACCAAGGTTCTTAATGCGTTGTAATAAGATAACGTCCACAGATCACCTCACTTATGGTTGTCAGTGTACGGAATCAAAGACAAATAGCGAGCTTGTTTGATAGCAAGTGCTAATTGACGTTGATAACGAGCTTTAGTACCAGTGATACGGCTAGGAACAATCTTGCCGTTTTCAGTGATGTACTGTTTTAAAGTATCGATATCTTTGTAGTCGATGTACACAACATTCTCAGCTGTAAAGCGGCAGAACTTGCGACGACGGTAAAAACGTGCCATTGATGTTCTCCTTATTCAGCTTCTTGAGCAACTTGCTGTGCTTCTTCACGTTGAGCTTTACGCGCACGCTTTTCTTCAGCACTTTTAGCAAGCAATGACTCTTCAGTGATTGCGTGTTCACGACGGATGATAAGGCTACGAATGATCGCGTCATTATAACGGAATAATTCTTCTAGCTCATCAAGCGTAGTTTGACCACATTCAACATTCATAAGAATGTAGTGTGCTTTATGAATTTTGTTAATTGGGTAAGCCAATTGACGACGGCCCCAATCTTCTAAACGGTGAATTTGACCTTCAGCTTCTTTGATCTGAGAGATATAGCGTTCAACCATACCTACAACTTGATCGCTTTGATCTGGGTGTACTAAAAGTACGATTTCGTAATGACGCATTGTCAGCTCCTTACGGTTTAAACAGCCCCTAATAAATAAAAAATTAGAAGCAAGGAGTCATAACTTAAAAGTTATGTCGCAAAATTTGCGAAGGCTGAATTATAGGTAAAAGTTCGACTAAAAACAAATCTTTTGATGAGAAAAGTAAAATTTCTTTACTATAAGAGAAAATCCTCCCTTATTTAAAAGAGAGGAAGATTTGGAGCAGGGGATTGATAGGTAAAGCTAAAGCTCAAACTTAACAGGGTAATTAATATGACCGAGTAGAGGAAAAAACTTTTAGCCCAAAGTTGGTCATTTTCAGCTTTAAATCCAATAATTGATAAATAGAACCAATATGCTGTTAATGCATTAAAGGTTACTAGAAAGAATATATTGGTATAGCCAAAACAATACAAACCATTCAATACGGCTGCAAACAACAAGATATAAATGACACACTCTACTTTCGTGCGATAAATAGAACGTGCAACTGGCAGAATGGGGATTCCCGCATTTTTGTAATCGTCAAAACGATAAATAGCAATTGCCCATGAATGTGGCATTTGCCATAGCGCATAAGCCAAAAACAAAAGTAAGGCGGCTACATCAAAATGATGAGTTACTGCTGTATAACCAATAACAGGAGGACTCGCTCCAGAAATACTACCAATTACGGTTTGATGGATTGAGGTACGTTTTGTCCACAAACTATAAAAACCGACATAGACAATAAAACCAATTATTGCAAACAAAAAAGCGTAAGCATTTACACCGAACCACAAAATACTAAAACCGATAAGTCCCAGAACAAATGCATATATAAGTGCAACAGTGGGAGAGATAGTTTTTGTGACCAACGCACGATTTTGTGTACGCTGCATTTTGATATCGATGTCTTGGTCTATAACATTATTTACAACACAACCAGAAGCTACAACTAAAGTTGTTCCAATTAAGGTGAGTAGTAATAATAAGATGTCTATAGAGCCTTGGGCGGCTAAGAAAAAGCCGCCCAAGGTGGTAATGAAATTACCGAAGAGAATTCCTGGTTTAGTCAGGAATAGATATTTTTTCAACATGACAATCAGTTTAGATCATCATATTGTAGTGAAGGTAATTCATAATCCACACAGAACCGATTAAAAGCACCGCGATACATAAGATTGTGTAGATAAATGCGATCATATTCCAGCGTTGTTCAGATGATGTATTCATGTGTAGGAAGTACACAAGTTGTACAAGAACCTGAGCAACAGCAGTGATGGCAATTACTGTAACTAAGATGCCACGACTGAAACCACCCGCCATCACCATCCCGAACGGGATGATGGTGAGGATAACAGACAGGACAAATCCAACAGTGTATTGCTTAAAGTTACCGTGTGACGCACCTGCAGCATTATGGTCATGACTACTCATTAGAGAACTCCCATTAAGTAAACGACGCTGAATACACAGATCCAAACGATGTCAAGGAAGTGCCAGAACAAGCTTAAGCAAGCTAGACGACGTGTATTCGGTAATGTCAAACCTTTAGTTTTGATTTGATACATCAACACCAACATCCACACTAAACCAGAAGTTACGTGGATACCGTGTGTACCAACCAAAGTAAAGAACGATGATAAGAATGCACTGTGAGTTGGACCATGGCCTTCATGTACAAGGTGATGGAACTCATAGATTTCCATCCCGATGAACGTTGCACCAAAAAGGAATGTAATGAATAACCAAGTGATCACTTGATTTACATTCTTTTTATAAGATGCAAGTACAGCAAAACCAAAAGTTACCGATGAAATCAATAAGGCAAATGTTTCAGTTAACACATAGCCTAATGAGTCATGGAATAGGTCATATGCACTTGGAGTTCCTGGTGGAATATGACTGCTTAATACAGCGAACGCAATGAAGAGTGATCCGAAAAGAATCAAGTCACTCATCAAGTATGTCCAGAAACCAAAGACCGTTAAATCAGTGTCATCATGTTCATGATGACCATCGTGGCCGTGGTTGTCGTGATGAAGTACTTCAGCCATTTCCTTAGTCCTTCTTCAAGTGTTTTTCAAGTAAAGCATAGCGTTCGTTTTCAATACGCTCAACTTCAGCAGCTGGAACGTAGTAATCAACATTCTTAGTGAATGAGCTTACGATTAAGCTAACAACAGCTGAAACGAATGAAACGACAACAAGCCACCAAATATGCCAGATGAGAGCAAAGCCAAGGATCGTAATGAACATTGCAATGACAAAACCAGCAGCACGATCAGTCGGCATGTGGATGTCTTCATATTTAGTGTTGCGTGCGTATGCTACGCCATTTTCTTTGTCAGTCCAGAAACGGTCAATACCGCTTGCATCTGGTTCATGCGCAAAGTTATAGAACGGAGCAGGGGAAGAGGTTGCCCATTCAAGCGTACGACCATCCCATGGATCACCTGTAAGGTCCATGTTGTCTTTACGTTGTAAGAAACCAACAATGATTTGCATTAAGAAACATGCAATACCAATCGCAACAAGAACAGCACCAAATAATGCAATTGCAAGGTAAGGATCCCATTCAGGGTTGTCATACGTATTCAAACGACGAGTCATACCCATGAAACCAAGGATATAAAGTGGCATGAATGCAAAATAGAAACCGAAGAACCAGAACCAGAACGCAGCTTTACCCCATGCTTCATTGAGCTTCCAACCAAACATTTTTGGCCAGTAGTAAATGATGCCGGCAAACATACCAAACACCACACCACCGATAATTACGTTATGGAAGTGAGCGATCAAGAATAATGAGTTGTGTACCAAGAAGTCCGCAGGTGGAACAGCCATAAGTACACCAGTTAAACCACCGATACCGAATGTTACAAGGAAGCCAAGAGTCCATAACATTGGAGTAGTAAAGGTGATGCGACCTTTATACATGGTGAATAACCAAGAGAAGATTTTCACACCAGTAGGAATCGCAATAACCATGGTCATGATACCGAAGAACGCGTTAACGTTCGCACCAGCACCCATGGTAAAGAAGTGGTGAAGCCATACAACGAACGCAAGAACAGTAATCGCGATAGTTGCATACACCATAGACTTATAACCGAACAACGCTTTACGAGAGAAGGTTGCAACGATTTCTGAGTATAGACCAAATGCTGGTAATACCAAGATGTATACTTCAGGGTGACCCCATGTCCAGATCAAGTTCACATAAAGCATTGGGCTACCGCCAAGCTCATTTGTGAAGAAATGGAAGCCGAAGTAACGGTCTAGAGTTAACATTGCAAGTGTGCCTGTTAATACAGGGAACGAAGCAATGATTAATACAGCCGTACAAAGTGAAGTCCACGTAAAAATAGGCATATCCATCAGTTTCATGCCAGGTGCACGCATTTTGATGATGGTAACGAAGAAGTTAACACCAGATAAAAGCGTACCTAGACCAGAAACCTGAAGTGCCCAGATATAGTAGTCAACACCCACACCAGGAGAATATTGAATGCCAGACAGAGGAGGGTAAGCCATCCAGCCAGTCGCAGCAAATTCACCTAATACAAGTGAAAGCATCATCAAACCAGCAGCACCAGCGAATAACCAGAAACTTAAAGAGTTCAATAATGGGAATGCAACGTCACGAGCACCAATCTGTAAAGGTACAGAGATGTTCATCATACCAACAACGAGACCCATTGCTACGAAGAAGATCATAATTACACCGTGTGCGGTGAAGATCTGGTCGTAATGGTCTGGATGTAGATAACCTTCGCCGCCGCCTTTAGCGAGGAAAAGTTGTAGACGCATCATAATTGCATCGGCGAAACCACGCAAAAGCATGACCACAGATACAAGAATGTACATGATACCAATTTTTTTATGGTCTACCGTAATAAACCACTCATTCCACAAATATCCCCATTTTTTGAAATAGGTGATACCGCCAAGCACAACAATTGCACCAAGTGCCATAAGGACCATGGTGACAAGCACGATTGGCTCTGTCGGGATAGAGTCCCAACCCAGTTTACCAAAAATCATATCCATGTCTTATTCCCCTTGAGCAGCGTGTTCAGCTGTTGCATGCGCAGCAGAGTGGTCAACACCATGATAGTTACTCATATAATGGTTGATAATTGTTTCAAACAATTTTGGTTCAACTGAAGAGTAATAAGTCACAGGGTGTGGCTTAGTCGGGAACGGTTTCATAGCTTCAGCTTTAGCAAACGCTTCTTCATCACCAGCAGCTTTAGCACGATTTGCTAAATGCTCGATCTGATGCTTAGAGCGGTTACCATCACGTAAGGTTGCTAATTCAGCTTGGTCAAGCGTAGTTTTTTGAACTGCTTCTGGATTAATAGTAGAACCATTACCTGCTTTTACAGCTGCTACCCATTCGTTGAACTGTTGCTCTGTAACACTATGCGCCTTGAAACGCATTTGAGAGAAACCGTAACCTGAGTAGTTAGAAGAGAAACCACGATATACGCCAGTTTCATTTGCTAACAAATGAAGGTGAGTTTGCATACCTGCCATTGCATAAATCTGCCCGCCTAACTGTGGAATGAAGAATGAGTTCATTGTAAAGTTAGAGGTGATTTTAAAGCTTAACGGAGTTTTTTCAGGGAAACGTACTTCGTTAACAGTTGCAATGTTTTGTTCAGGATAAATGAAGATCCACTTAAACTGTTCTGCAACAACTTGAATAGTTAAAGGAGCTTTATCTGATTCTAAAGGACGGTATGGGTCATACTTGTGGGAACCCCACCAAGTTAACCAAGCTAAAATACCAATAATAATGACAGGGATACCCCATACTACAACTTCAATTGTAGTTGAGTGTGCCCATGTAGGTTTATAGTCTGCATCTTTATTTGACGCGCGATATTTCCAACCAAACCATAATGCCATGATGATTGAAGGAATCACCACAAGTAACATTAAATAGATCGCAGTCATCATAAGGTCACTTTGACCTTGACCAACTGGACCTTTAGAGTTTAGAAGTACCATATCACCACCACACCCAGTCAAAAGTGCGGCAAGCGTTGATAAAGACAATACAGCTAAAATCGTTTGTCTCATTTTACAACCTCGGTGAAGAGTCCCATTCCCTAATTAAATATGGGATAGCGATTAAAGTGTCGCATGATTGAGAACGCTAATCCTTAAATTTAGACTTCTCAATTATATGACACCGCTACGTTGTAGGGCATTATGCCTCATATCGACAAACTAAGCTATACATAAAGCAGGCTGAAATAATTGTTTTAAAACCCGATTTTTTTTGTAGGGTATCTATTTTATATAAAGCTTTTATTTAAATATCAACTCTCTATAGAAAAAAGGAGGCGGGGTGCCTCCTTTTTTTTTAGACCTTAAATGAATGAGTCATTCGCTATCATTTGATCACTTTTGTTCTTGCAATTTTGTCATGTAGCGCTTGTCGCTTTTGCCCTAATGCAAAAGCATAGTCAATAATTGTACTAATAGGCATAAACAGCAAGTTTAGTATGATGAAAACAATGCTTCTTAATAAGAAGATGCGAGTTAGATTAACTTTACCATTGCTCTCGGCATCTACAATTTTAATTCCAACAATTTTCTTACCTATACTCTGCCCAAACTTTGTTAAAAGAAAGGCTTGAATTGCAAGCATGATTACTACGTAAATAAGCATAGAATGCCAAGCTTCTATAGGAATTAAAGTGAAAAGCTGGTGTTGTAGTTCTGCTGCTTTAGTTGAAGCAACTTCAGTTGATTGCATTTGTTTTTGCAATTCAAATAATTGCTTATATTGAGATTCATTAAAGAAAAAAGAAGGAATTGCAGCTATTGGTAACCAAAGCAATAAATCAATAATTTTTGCCAAAGCTCGAGATGGAATAGAGGCAAGTTCGTGAATCTTAGGCTCTACACGAATTTGACGAATAGTTTCATTAGGGGAGCTGTTCGTGTTTATGACAGGTGCAGAATAACCGATAGGTTGATATACAAGTTTACCTTGGGTTAATTCTCCTAAAGCTTTCCACTCTGTCATGCCTTCATGCCAAGCTAAATCAGTTAACAAAATTTGTTGGCTAGCCAACATTTGATTTACTTGTTCTAAGGTGTAAGGCCCAGCTTGTTGATTATTACGTGCCAAGTAAATTTGCATAAATAAAAATTCTCTGTTCTAAAGATGAAAAAAGACCCACGGATGGGCCTTTTTTTATAACATATTAGATTTGCTTGATTTTTTCTTCAGCAAGGAAGAACCATGTATCTAAAACTGAGTCAGGGTTAAGAGAGACAGACTCAATACCTTGTTCCATTAACCATTTTGCAAGATCGGGATGGTCTGAAGGACCTTGACCACAGATACCTACATATTTACCCGCTTTACGGCAGGCATGGATCGCCATTGAAAGAAGCGCTTTAACTGCTGCATCACGTTCATCAAATAGGTGTGAAACAATACCTGAGTCACGGTCAAGACCGAGTGTTAACTGAGTTAAATCATTCGAACCGATAGAGAAACCATCGAAATGCTCGAGGAATTGTTCAGCTAATAGGGCATTAGTTGGTAATTCACACATCATGATTACTTTTAAGCCATTCTCACCGCGTCTTAAACCATTTTGTGCTAGTAACTCAATAACGCGTTTTGCTTCAGATACAGTACGTACAAAAGGAATCATGATTTGAATATTGGTTAGACCCATTTCATCACGAGCTTTCTTAAGCGCACGGCATTCTAATTCGAAACAGTCACGGAAGTTCTCAGATACATAACGGCTTGCACCACGGAAACCGAGCATTGGGTTTTCTTCTTCAGGCTCGTATAACTTACCGCCAATCAAGTTTGCATATTCATTTGATTTGAAGTCAGACATACGAACAATAACAGGCTTGTCACCGAATGCAGCAGCAAGAGTCGCAATACCTTCAACCAATTTTTCAACATAGAAATCTACAGGTGAAGCATAACCCGCAGTACGAGTCAGAACCGCAGCACGAGTTTCACGAGGTAGACTATCAATATTGAGCAGGGCTTTAGGGTGCACGCCGATCATACGGTTAATAATGAACTCAAGACGAGCAAGACCAATACCTTCATTTGGAATTTGAGCAAAGTCAAACGCGCGGTCCGGGTTACCTACGTTCATCATAATTTTGAACGAAAGCTTAGGCATAGATTCAATTGAGTTACGTTGAACTTCAAAATCTAAAGCACCTTCGTAAATGAAGCCAGTGTCACCTTCAGCACAAGAAACAGTTACTTCTTGACCATCAGTCAATACTTCTGTTGCGTTACCACAGCCTACAATAGCGGGTACACCAAGTTCACGTGCGATAATTGCCGCGTGACATGTACGACCACCACGGTTAGTAATAATTGCTGCAGCACGCTTCATTACCGGTTCCCAATCAGGGTCGGTCATATCTGATACAAGAACGTCGCCTTCTTGAACTTTGTCCATTTCTTTAATTGAGCTAATAATGCGGACTTTACCAGAACCAATACGTTGACCAATTGAACGACCTTCACAAAGAACAGTACCTCTTTGTTTAAGAAGATAGCGTTCCATTGTGCCTACATTTTGACGGCTTTTTACCGTTTCAGGACGAGCTTGAACAATATAGATTTGACCATCATCGCCATCTTTTGCCCATTCGATATCCATTGGCGCACCGTAGTGCTGCTCAATAATAAGCGCTTGTTTAGCTAGCTCTTGTAACTCATGATCATTTAAAGCAAATTGTTGACGCTCTTGTTTTTCAACATCAACAACGACAACCGATTTACCAGCAGAACCTTCTTCGCCATAAATCATTTTCTGGTGTTTTGATCCAAGGTTACGGCGTAAAACTGAATGTCTACCCGCATTTAATAATGGTTTAGATAAGTAAAATTCATCTGGGTTCACGGCACCCTGCACAACCATTTCACCTAAACCATAAGATGCTGTAATAAATACAACTTCACGGAAACCAGACTCGGTATCAAGGGTAAACATTACACCCGCAGCGCCAGTTTCAGAACGAACCATACGCTGAACGCCTGCAGAAAGTGCAACGACGTCATGGTCAAAACCTTGATGTACACGGTAAGAAATCGCACGGTCATTATATAAAGAAGCAAATACTTCTTTAATCGCAATAAGAACGTTATCAATACCGCGAATATTCAAGAAAGTTTCTTGCTGACCTGCGAATGAAGCATCTGGTAAATCTTCAGCAGTTGCAGATGAACGAACGGCAACCGCGATTTCTGGGTTGCCGTTAGAAAGTGTTGTAAAAGCGGCGCGAATTTCTTGTTCTAGGGTTGCAGTGAGTGGAGTCTCTACAATCCATTGACGAATTTTAGCGCCTGTTTCTGCAAGTGCATTTACATCATCAACATTGAGTTGAGCAAGTTCTGCTTGAATTCGAGCGTTAAGACCGCTTTGATCTAAGAACTCACGATAGGCATCAGCAGTAGTTGCAAAACCGCCAGGTACCGATACACCAGCATTTGATAAATGGCTGATCATTTCACCCAAAGATGAGTTTTTCCCACCTACGAGTTCGACATCGTGTTTCCCTAATTTTTCTAGACCGATTACGCGCGCTTCCAAAGTTTTCACTCCACTTTTGCAGTATTAATGTCTATCTTGGCATGAAATTATAAAAATAAAGTGCTTAGTTGAGAATTATACTAAGCGACAGTCATGTAAGATCAGTTTACTATAAAGATTATATAGTACTAAGACAAATGTTTAAGGAGAATTTTAATGTCAGAAAGTAAACAATTTAAGCGAAGCGTTTTTTTTATTTCTGATGGAACTGCAATTACTGCAGAGACTCTTGGACATTCGTTATTAGCACAATTTCCCAATGTAGATTTTGATATCCATATCATGCCGTATATTGCAACCGAAGAGGCGGCAATGGAGATTGTGGTTGAGATTAATCGATGCCAAACCAAAGATGGTTGTTTGCCTTTAGTATTTGATACTTTAGTTGATCCGCATGTACGAGAAATCATTAATACGGCTAAAGCAGTTAATCTTGATGTATTTGAAGGGCTAATCAGTAAGCTTGAGCAAGAGTTAGGAATCCCGCCGACAACTTTGGTTGGACAGACTCATGCGGTAACCGATTCTGAATCTTATAAAGCCCGTATTGATGCTGTTCATTTTGCGCTTGATAATGATGATGGAGCACGTACTCGTCATTATGATAAGGCGGATTTAATCTTAATTGGAGTTTCTCGTTCGGGTAAAACGCCGACCTCTATTTACTTATCGCTTCAATTCGGTATTCGTGTTGCAAACTATCCATTAACAGAAGAAGATTTGGACGATAACCGTTTGCCAGCAGTACTAAGACCACATCGTAGTAAATTGTTTGGTTTAATGATTGATGCTGAGCGATTAGTTGCGATTCGTAGTGAGCGTAAAGCTAATAGTCGTTATGCAAGTTTTAGCCAATGCCAAATGGAACTTAGAGCAATTGAAGGAATCTATATTTCAGAAGGCATTAAATATTTAAACGTGACTGAAATGTCAATTGAAGAAATTTCAACACGTGTTTTACAAATGACAGGATTAAAACGTCGTATTGGTTAATTTAATCAATTGCTTATTTTAACCATTCAATTTGTGTATATTAGTTTATAAATAAGTTGAATGGTTTTTTAAATATAAAATACAATAAAAATAAAAGTTTTAAATATAAAACTAAACATTATTAAATGTTTTTTATTGGTTATAAACCTGTAGTTCTTTTGCAACTCATTTGTAAATTTAAATAACACTATTGAAAAGAAGTGTATGTATTTTATTGTGCTGAAAAATAGTAATTATTTAATTTTACTAAATATTTTAAAAAAACAATCAAAAAAAATCCACATTTCAAAAAATGTTAACTAGGTCACACTATTTTACTGTTGTGTGATTATTTATTTATTTTTAATTATACTTTCCCACCTCGATATGGGACTATCCGATTATCAAAATGCTAAAAAAATGTGTTTTTTCATTGGTATACATCTTACCTCTCAATTTATATGCTGCTCAAGTGGACGAATTGAGAGAGCAGGCTATTCACACTTATAAAGCTGGACAAACTCACCAAGCAATATTTCAACTGGACCAATTGCTAAAAACTTATCCGCATGATCAAAAGTTGTTAGCTGATTATTTAGTTGTAATGTCAAATGAAAAAAAAGATCTATTAACTTTTTCTCAGCATTTAGCCAATATTAATTCGGTTACTTTTCCAGAATATGGACAGTTACCTTTAATACGTAATTTTCGTGATTTTAAACACTTTAAAAATGCGATTGATTGGTCGAATAAATTTAATATTCAAAAAACACTTGATGGGCAGATTTTGTTAGCAGTTTTATATGCTGAAGCTCAAGATATTGTAAATGCCAAAGCACAGTTAGCAAAAATTAATAGTAAAAATCTGAAGACTGATCAACTTGTACAAATAGCCTATGCATATCGTCTTATCAATTTACCTGTAGATGCTTTATCTGCAATTGAGCAAGCATATAAGCAGCAGCCCCAGTCTTTTGCAGTTTTACAAGAATACAGTTATGACTTAGCGGCTGTGGGGGCTTATAACAAGGCTCAGCAGTTATTGCTTACCAGTGATAAAAATACACAAATAGAATCGTTACAGCACTGGCTACAAGTTAGTGAGTATTCTCAACGTGTAAATAACGCTATTGCTCGTTATAAATATTTGAATCGGGAAGGAATGTCGGATAGTGAAGGCTTTGCTGAGCTTGATGCTGTGTTGAAGCAAGGTGAGCAAATGCAACCTTTGATTCAACCGTCAGACCCTAATTATTTAAGATTCCATTATGACTATATATATGCGTTAGATTTCCGTGGGCGTACTCGTACAGTACTGGATCAATTTACTAAACTAAATGTACCTTTAGAAAAACTACCTGCCTATATTCGTCATGCCATAGCTGATAGTTATTTGGCTGAAAGACAGCCACAACAAGCTGAGCTTGCTTTTAAAACCTTGTTTACTGAAAAAAACTATCCAGATATGACGGTATACACTGGACTGTACTATTCATATATTGAACAAGAAAAATATAAAGAAGCTGAACAATTTTTGGGTGAAGTTGATCGACTTGTTCCGATGTATAAATATAGTCAGGCAAAAGGGGTAGACAAAACAAGTCATCCCGACCGTGATGACTATATTACTTTACAAGGCATGCATTTAGCTTATGCAAATCATCTTGATCAAGCAGAAAAGCATTTTCAGAAACAAGTAGATTTGGCTCCTGCCAATGAGGGTTTAATTAATAATTTAGCTCGTGTCGAGCGTTGGAGAGATAAGCCTCTAGAGTCTAAGCAAACTATTTCTCGTTTAAATGGTTTAACACCAGTTTCCAAAGATACTCGAATTAATCAGATGCAAAATGCTCAGACTTTAGGGGATATTCCAGAGTGGCGTAAAAATACTGAAAGTCTTTTGGAATATTATCCTGAAGATGGCGGGGTAATTAAAAGTCGAAAAGAGTTAGATGACCGCAATAGACCGACAATTTCTCACTCAACCACTTGGGGCCAAAGTAAGGCAGCCGATAGTAGCGATTCTGTGAGTGGGCAAAATGGTTTAAAAGACCGAGAAATGGAAACTCGTCTTAATAGCCCATGGATTAAAGATAATTATCGTTTATTTGCTTGGCATCAAGATCGTTTCGGAGAGTACCGTTTTGGCGATGTACATGACCAACGTTATGGTGTTGGGGCTGAGTGGCAAGCGAACCGTAAGGCGTTGTCAGCGATTTTATCGCAAAGTACAGATGGCGGGCAAGCAGGTGTTCGTCTTGATTGGTCTCAATGGTTAAACGACCACTGGCAATACCAATTGCAATATGACAGCCAAGCTAATATTCCATTACAAGCAATTGATGCTGGTGAGGATGGGCAAGCTTACCGTGCTGCTTTGACATGGCAAAAAGATGAGTCACGCCAAATTGGGGCGAGTTATGGCTTAACCGATATAAGCGATGGTAATACACAACAAGAATTTTCAACTTTTTGGCGTGAACGATTATTTGATGCGCCGCATCATATTACTTACGGGACCGTTCGTGGATTTTATGGCAGCAATAGTCAAGATCAGACCGCTTACTTTAGTCCCAGCAATCATTACAGTGCTGAGTTGAATTTAAGCCATGACTGGGTAACTTGGCGAGAATATGAACGCTCATTTAAGCAGCATTTTGAGGCTGGAGTCGGACTTTATAAACAAGCAGATTATTCAGCTAGACCAACATACTCTTTGCAATATCAACATCAATGGCAGCTCTCACGGACTTGGCAGCTCAATTATGGAATTGGTTGGCAATACCATCCATATGATGGTCATGATGAACAACATACCTACGGTATTTTCGGATTTGAAGGGCGTTTTTAATGAATAATATGATGTCAAAAATGTTGAGCTGTGTGTTTGCTTCAACATTATTACCCGTACAATTTTCTCATGCCCGAATTGAAACTGAATTACCAAAAAATCATACGGTTTCTTTAACTTTTCATGACGTACGAGATGATGTACTAAAGGAAGGTGACCGTGATGTTTATGCGATTCAGACCAATAATCTGGCACAGTTTTTAGATTGGCTGAGTCAATCTGACTGGAAGCCGATTCGTTTAAAAGATATTGAGGAGGCCCGCCGACAAGGTAAGGAGTTGCCGCATAACTCTATTCTACTTACTTTCGATGATGGGGCCTTGAGTAGTTATAGCCGAGTATTTCCATTACTTAAGCAATATGATATTCCGGCAGTTTTTGCTCTTCCAACCAGTTGGATGAATGGCAATACGCAGGCAGGTTATGAAGCCTATGGTCAAGGTAACTTGGTGAACTGGGCTCAAGTTCGTGAAATGCAAGCATCAGGGTTAGCTGAGTTTGCAAGCCATAGTGACGATTTGCATCATGGCATATTAGCCAATCCTCAAGGTAATGAGCAGCCCGCTGCGACTTCGTATGCATATTTAAAATCTCAATCACGTTATGAAACAGATGCAGAATATCAACAACGTATTTTGCAAGATTTGAAGAAATCCTATGCCGTTTTGAAAAAAGAAGTCGGTGTTAATCCCAAAGCAATTATTTGGCCTTATGGCGCTGTAAATGAGCAACTGGAAAAACTAGCGCAGCAAGCAGGCTTTGAGTTTTCTTTCAGTTTGGGTCGTGACGGTATGAATCGGGTGGGTGATTCAACATTTAAACGAAGCTTGGTAATAAATAACCCTACAGCTGAACAGCTCACTGAAGGCATGTTAAATATTTTGAACTTTGAAGAGTCTGATTTATTTAAAGAACCTCGTCATTTTGTGAGTATGGATTTAAAGCAGTTAGCAGCTGCACAAAATACTCAAACAGATGAAAAATTAGGACAGTTATTATCAAAACTGTATAGCTTAAAAAACAATGCCTTAATTTTAAAACCTTTGGAAGATAAAAATGCCGATGGGAAATATGATGTTGCTTATTTCTCTACAGATAAAATGCCTGTGCAACAAGATATTTTAAACCGTAGTTTATGGCAGGCTCAAACTCGTGCAGGCCAAGCGGTAATATTAGAGTTGCCGGCTTACCCTCAGAAAGATAAGCCATTTTTAGCAGTAGATTTGGCAAAAGATATTGCACGCTTAAATAGTAATTTAAGTGGTATTCAGCTTAATGCGGGAACAGCTTTAAATTGCGAAATGCAAAAAGTAACTGTGCAAGAGGGTAGTTGTATTGAACAATCAAAACATCTAGCACAACTTAGCCAACTTACCAAAAATGCTGTAAAGCCGTATTTAAATATGAGTAACCAAGGGCAATTTATTTTATTGCTTACTCCTGATTTAGATCATGTAGAAAACTTACCAGCGCTTTTAAAAACACTTTTATCGCAACATGATTTGGTCAATTTAAAGTTCAATATGATTGGCAAGAAAAAACAATTTAATCAATTGTTAGCCCTATTAAATACGCTTAATGGAAAAGATAAGCAAAGAATAATGATGACTTTAGTATTGCCGGAAAACTCTCAAAAGACCAGTTGGGAAGAAGTACAGCAAGGGCTCTTTTCGATTCAGCGTATAGGAATTCAGAAATTCGGTATTGATGGCTATAATTTTGAAAAATCAAAAGATGTACATCAATATTTATATAATCCACTTAGCTTGAATTATAGCCCTGTTATGTATCAGCCTTTTGCTGGATTAGTAGAGGGGAAAAAGTAATGAGAGTATTACTCGATATTCTATTTGCTTTTGCCTTTTTATATCCTTTACTCATGGCTTGGACATGGATGGTAGGGGGGCTTTGGTTTTTCTTTAAAAGGGAATACCGTGAACAAACACTCCCTGAGCCAACCAGTGAAGGGTGCAGTATTATTATTCCGTGTTTTAACGAAGAAGCCCAAGTGCGACAAACAATTCGTTATGCACTGCAAACAAAATATCCTAATTTTGAAGTGATCGCTGTCAATGATGGAAGTAGTGACAGGACCGCCGAAATCCTTGATGAATTGTCAGCGCAAGATTCACGACTTCGGGTTGTACACTTAGCAGAAAATCAGGGTAAGGCTGTAGCTTTAAGATCGGGGGTGCTGGTCAGTAAATACGAATATCTTGTTTGTATTGATGGGGATGCATTGTTACATCCACATGCAGTACTTTGGTTAATGCAGCCATTTATTAATTTCCCGCGAATTGGTGCTGTAACGGGTAATCCACGAATTTTAAACCGATCTAGTATTTTAGGGAAATTACAGGTTGGTGAGTTTTCTTCGATTATTGGTTTAATTAAACGTGCACAGCGTACATATGGTCGTATTTTTACAGTATCTGGTGTGATTGCAGCGTTTCGTAAAACAGCGCTCGTTCGAGTTGGGTTTTGGTCAGACGATAAAATTACCGAAGATATTGATATTTCTTGGAAGCTACAGCTGGACCATTGGGATATTCAGTATATTCCACAAGCGCTTTGCTATATCTATATGCCCGAGACATTTACAGGTCTATGGAAACAGCGCCTTCGCTGGGCACAAGGTGGGGTAGAGGTTCTTTTAGAATATATCCCGCAAATGTTTAAGCTACGCGTACGCCGTATGTGGCCAGTGATGATTGAAGCTCTAGTTAGCATTATTTGGTCTTATGTGATGATTCTGATATTCATTCTGTTTTTTACAGGGTTATTTATTGAATTACCTTTGCAATGGCAGATCAAAACACTGATGCCACAGTGGTATGGCGTGATATTAGGCGGCACATGTCTGATACAGTTTTTGGTGAGTTTGTGGATTGACCAGCGTTATGACCGTGGTCGCTTCTTTAGAAACTATTTCTGGGTTATTTGGTACCCGTTATTTTTCTGGTTACTTACTTTATTTACAAGCGTTGTTGCCGTACCAAAAACTTTATTTAACACTAAAAAACGTGCTCGCTGGGTCAGCCCAGACCGAGGCTTCCGTGGAGATAACCCATGAAACCTGAGGAAAACAAAGATATAGAAGAGTTAGATATTCCTGAATATATTGACCAGCCGGAATATGTGAAAAATAAAACAGCAAACTATACATTGCAAACTGTTGGGTGGTTTTGCTTAATGTGGTTACTTTTCCCATTGGTTTCACTGTTCTTATGGGTTTTTGAAGGCCACCTAATTTATGATTATGTCTGGGTCGATCATTTATCCGAAGTTAAGACCTTACTTCATTTAGCATTACTCATCGGGATTAGTGCCCTCATTTTGATTTTGTGGGCGAGTTATAACTGGATTAGATTTAGTGGTGAGGACCGACGGATGAAAGCGGCAAATAGTTCTGTTGAACTGTTAGCAGCTCAATTTTCAGTTAGTCCTGAGATCTTAAGTGAGTTGCAAAAGAAACAACGCATCATTTTACATTACGATGATCATGGCAATTTTCAAAAATATGAGTAAGTGATAAAAAAGCATGGCCTAAAAACCATGCTTTTTATTTTTATGCAGTTATTCTAATAATGATGTCGACAGGTTGTTCTATACCATCCATGCTGTGAATTGATGTATTGTTAACTTTAACAATGGGCCAAGTTTGTAACTTACAATTGGGTTTTTGGAGTGCAGCATAATAACTATCAGATTTAAAAAATACTTTTTTAGTCGTTGCAGTATTGGGTGTTAAAAGGCGCTTAAGCCATGTTTCACTAACCTGAGTGTCAAGAAAACGTAAGGCCAAAAGACTTTTTACTCGATTGTTAAATAATCTTCGATTTTTAATAATGAGTGGATGAGTAATTAATTTATTTGTGCCCATTTGACTGTGGGGCAAAATAAAATGAGGTGTAATTTGAAATACGGTCACAAATTTTGCTTGTTGGCAAATTTTTTCAAGATGGGTCACGGTATCTTGATTTGTACCAATAATAGCGACAGATGAATGTGAAAAATCAAATTCTTTAATTGAGGTAGATGGAATAACTTGACCAGCAAAGTCTTCAAAATCTTGAGACGTATTTTGAAAAATTACTGATTTTGAAGCGTTATTTTTAATATTAATACTCATTTTCCAAAAGTCCTTTTGGTTTTTCAATCATGATGTTTTTATCGTTTTAATATAAATAACCAAGCAGGAAGTTGGGGTAAAGTCTTTTCAGATAGATGGTCATCTCACACTTGAAATCAATTCAAGCGTGAGAAAGAGAAGCGGAGTTTTAATGTTCTGTTTTTACATTCATGAGTTGCGTAAAACTCTCTAGACGTTTTGTTGTGTCGTATATATCACAGGTAAAAATAAACTCATCAACATCGTATGTCGCTAAAAGCTTTTGTAAACCAGTGCGGACAGTCTCAACCGAGCCTATTTGTGCCATTGCATAGAAGTTTTCAACAGAAAGCTGTTCTGCTGTATTCCATAGTCCCTGCATTGATTCAACTGGCGGTTTAAGCTTTAAGCTTTCGCCACGAATTAAGCCTAATACACGTTGGTATGCACTTGTTGCTAAAAACTGTGCTTCTTCATCAGTATTTGCGACTACAACAGGTACACCCATAGACACGTAAGGTTTATCTAAATAAGCAGAAGGCTCAAAGTTCTCACGATAGAGTTGAATGGCTTGGCCTAGCATACGTGGTGCAAAATGCGATGCAAATGAGTAGGGTAGACCAAGTTTTGCAGCCAATTGTGCACTAAAAAGACTAGATCCAAGTAACCAAACAGGAACATGAGTATTTTGCCCTGGCGTTGCAATAATCTTTTGTCCTGCTTGAGGTGCATCAAAATATTTTAGAATTTCGACAACATCTTTTGGAAATTGATCTTCTGTTTCTTGATGCCCACGACGTAAAGCTCGCATGGTGAGTTGATCTGTACCCGGAGCACGACCTAAGCCAAGTTCAATACGATCTGGATATAAAGTAGCAAGTGTTCCAAATTGTTCTGCGACAACTAAAGGAGCGTGGTTAGGAAGCATAATGCCGCCTGAACCTAAACGAATATGTTGTGTATGTGCGGCAATAAAACCTAGCAATACTGCTGTAGCAGAACTCGCAATTCCATCCATGTTGTGATGTTCTGCAAGCCAGAAACGTTCATAACCTAGTTTCTCTGCATGTTGTGCTAATTCTAATGCGTGACGTAACGAAAATTCGATGGTTTTATCATTACGAATAGGAGCAAGTTCCAAAATTGAAAACTTGGTATCTTGAAGTGATCGCATGCGATATTCTCGAATAAGGATATATCGAAATACTACGATATATAAGGGTTAATGTATATCGTTTTTTTTCGATATTAGATTTTGTCTCTCAATAAAAAAGCACCCGAAGGTGCTTTTTATGCATGTACAAATTAGCGATTTTTATACCAGCCACGATGTAAACCATTGTCATGACGACGGTTACCACCTTTATAGTGACGACGGTCGCCATCGTCATATCTACGATCATCTCGATCATAACGGCTACCACGATCATAGCGATCATTGTAGTCACGATCTTCAGAAACTTTACGCCCTAGTGCTGAACCACCCGCCGCACCTACCGCCGCACCGATGTAGCCACCGTTGGTACCGCCCATGTTCTTACCGACTGTATAACCAGCACCGCCACCTAAAGCACCACCAAGGGCAGCTTCAGTACGATTACGACGGTCACTAGCCGCCGCCGCACCACCAGCACCACCTAAAGCAGCACCAATTGTTGCGCCTGTTGTACCACCCATGCTTTTACCAATTGCTGTACCAACAACACTACCTAACGCAGAGGTTGCAGCAACACGTGTACCATTATCTGCATGTGCAACCGTCACCATAGACGATGTTGCAATTAATGCACTAGCTAACCAAATATTCATTTTCATCTTGCAGCTCCATGTCCTTTTTACTGAGAAGGACAGTATTTTTATCTTGAGATAAATGTAATCAAAAATTTCGTGATAATTATGGAGAAGCCACAAGGCGATACGATACTTTTGTGTCTGTTTGTATTGTTTATATTAATCTATGGATGAATCATGAGCAAAAGAGAGAAGCTGAATATTTGTTGGCCCTAATAAAAAAGCACCCGAAGGTGCTTATAATTATTTCATCAAATTTGATTAGTGATGACGACGGTGTTTTTTCTTCCAGTGCTTAGAAGATCTGTCAGCATCACGGTCTTTAGAGATTTTATTACCTAAAGCAGAACCACCCGCTGCACCTAAAGCAGCACCGATGTAACCACCGTTCGTACCGCCCATGCTTTTACCAACAGTATAACCTGCACCACCACCTAAACCACCGCCAATTGCAGATTCAGTACGGTGACGACGATCACTTGCAACAGCGGCACCACCAGCACCACCTAAAGCAGCACCAATTGTCGCGCCAGATGTACCGCCCATGCTTTTACCAATTGCAGTACCAGCGACACTACCTAGAGCAGAAGCAGCTGCTACATGTGTTGTATTATCAGCATGCGCTACAGTAACCATAGAAGTTGCTAAAACAGCGCTACATAACCAAGAATTTAATTTCATTTTCTACTCCGTGTCCTTAACTGCAGGACCCTAATCTTTTGTTACGGCAAATGTAACAAAACACGTTTCTTAAAATGTGGAGAACCATCAATTCATTATTGTAGTTTAGTGTCAGGTTTGTATGTTTTCTATTAAAATAGAATGTTTAATACTCATATAGATAAATATGAGTCTCATTTAGTTTTAAAGAGTTCATTACTCGCGATCTGAACAGAGAAAATTGATCAAAGCTCTTGTGGCAGAAGACATATGTTTATGTTGTGCGTACAGTAAAGAGAAGGGACGTGTGTGACCTGCATAAGCCTCAAGTAAAGGTTGTAATTTTCCTTGCCGAATTTTTTCATTAACGATAAATTCGTAACTCTGGCATATCCCTAATCCACTTTCAGCTAGAGAAACTACGCCTAAAATATCTTCTTTTACCAAAATCCGATTTGTCGGTGTCCACTGGATTTCGTGATCGCCATTTTTAAAGAACCATGGCGTTATCTTGCCACTACTTGGTAATTCAAAGGCAATACATTGGTGATGATTTAATTCTTCCAAGGTTTGAGGCACACCCACGCGTTTTAAATAATTAGGAGAGGCAACGAGTTGAAGAGGGGCAAGTTCCAGCGGTCTTGCTACAAGAGAGCTATTAGGAAGATGCCCTTGGCGAATAGCTAAATCAAAACCTTCAGCAATTAAATCAACATTTCGATTAGAGATACTGATCTCAATTTGAATGTCTGGATATTGCAAAAGAAATTTTTCTAATAAAGGTGGTAAGCGATAGTGTCCATAAGTTGTAGGAACGCTTAATTTGATTTTTCCTGAAATTTGCAGTTGTTCACCTTGAATCACACACTCTGCATGGTCAATTAGCTGAAAGGCATGCTGCATTTTCTCATAATAAAGTTGACCTGCTTCGGTCAGGCTTAAATGGCGAGTCGTTCTTCTAAAAAACTGGATACCTAACTTTTTCTCTAGCCGTGTAATTGTTCTACTAATGACTGAAGGCGTTGTGGACAAATAAATTGCAGCTGCACTAATAGAAAGCTTTTCAGCCACAATTAAAAACACTTCAACATCGGCAAGATGGTCAAATTGACGAGACATTTTGTCCTCAAACGCAAAAAAGATTTTCAAATGTGGTTGTTTATCTACCCCATTGGCAAAAATAGAATATATCCATCCAAAATATAAATCCAGCAAATGGTTGGAATGAAGGTTAAATGATGAAATCTCTAAATAAAATAATGCTTGCAATAGTTACCGCTTCAGCAGCATTCAGTGCAAATGCTGCCCATGTATTGATTGTATTGTCTGATGAAGGGCAGCTAGAGCTAAAAAATGGTCATATTTTTAAAACTGGTTTTTATTTAAATGAGTTAATGCAACCTACAAAAATGCTTTTAGATGCAGGGCACACAGTGACTTTCGCTACACCAAAAGGCAAAGCTCCAACGTTAGATGAGTCATCAAATAGTGTGATGTACTTTAACCAAGATGAAAAAGCATTAAAGCAGTACGTAGGCTTATTGCATGACCTTAAGTTAACGTCTCCTCAAGATTCTCCAATTTTGAGTCTATCTCGTATTGAGCAAATTGGTATTGATCAGTTTGATGCTATTTATATTCCAGGTGGACATGCACCTATGCAAGATTTGTTAAAAGATAAACAACTTGGGAAAGTTTTGACAGCTTTTCATAAAGCTAAAAAACCTACAGCACTGGTTTGCCATGGCCCTATTGCGTTGATGTCAACGTTACCGAATGCTTCGGAAGTCGTTCAGCAACTTGAGCAAGGCAAAACCGTAAAAACTGGAGAGTGGATTTATAAAAATTATCGGATGACTGTAATTAGTAACCAAGAAGAAGAACAAGCGAAGGCTTTGTTAAAAGGTGGTGAAATGAAGTTCTATCCACAAACGGCATTACAGTCAATTGGTGGTAAATATCAAAGTAATACGAATGCTTGGTCTCCAAATGTAGTGGTGGATCGTGAACTTATTACGGGACAAAATCCGGCCTCGGCTGTTCTGGTGGGTAAAACATTATTAGAAAAATTAAAATAAATAGTCAGGTAAAGAGGTTTTATGAATAAAGCCTCTATTGCCCGATTGGGAGAAAAAGGTGATGTATTATTTTCTATAGAAAAGCTAAATTATAAGCTGGTAATAAATCTCATCTGAAATCATTATATTTATAAGTCGTTACTTACTGTGAAAGTTGATGAATTGGCTGATTATATATGTCATTTGAGCGGCATAATCTGTAAACTATGCGCTATTTTTACGATTTTGCTTATCTTCTATACTTACATAGCATTTGATAAGCTTTTTGGACTTTTGAGATATTTCCTCTTATGAAAGCGTCACTCCGTTTACGACTTGATCAACTCTGTGATCGACATGAAGAACTTACCGCGTTGCTTGCAGATGTGGAAGTGATCTCCGATAACAAACGTTTCCGTAAATTGTCTCGTGAACATAGTGATTTATCTGAAATTACAGAAGTTTGGGGCAAATACCGTCAAGCAGAAGAAGATATTGAAACTGCTGAAATGATGAAGTCTGACCCTGACTTTAAAGATATGGCAGAAGAAGAAATTCAAGCGAATAAAGAATTGCTTGGGGAGCTAGAAAGCCAGCTCAATATTTTGATGATTCCAAAAGATCCAAATGATTCTAATGCAGCTTATTTAGAAATTCGCGCCGGAACGGGTGGTGATGAGGCTGCAATTTTCTCTGGTGATTTATTCCGCATGTACAGTAAATATGCCGAGACACAAAATTGGCGTATAGAAGTACTTTCTGAAAATGAAGGTGAGCATGGTGGCTTTAAAGAAGTCATTTGCCGTGTGGACGGTGATGGAGTATATGGTCGCCTAAAATTTGAAAGTGGTGCGCATCGTGTGCAACGTGTACCTGCAACTGAGTCACAGGGGCGTGTTCATACATCTGCTTGTACAGTTGCAATCTTGCCTGAAATTGATGTCGATACAAATGTCGAGATTAACCCAGCAGATTTACGTATTGATACTTACCGTGCATCTGGTGCAGGTGGTCAGCACATTAATAAAACCGATTCAGCGGTACGTATTACTCACCTTCCAACAGGTACAGTTGTTGAATGCCAAGAAGAACGTTCACAGCATAAAAACAAAGCCAAAGCGATGGCATTATTAGTTTCTCGTTTAGAAAATGCGAAACGCGCAGCGGCGGATGCAGCGACTTCTGAAATGCGTCGTGACTTAGTGGGGTCTGGTGACCGTTCTGAACGTATCCGTACTTATAATTACCCACAAGGTCGTATGACTGATCACCGTATTAACCTCACTTTATATAAGTTAGATGCCATTATGGAAGGTGATTTAACTGAATTACTTGATAGCTTACATCGTGAATATCAAGCAGATCAGCTTGCAATGCTTGCTCAGGAAAATGGCGGCTAATGAATATTGCTCAAGCGCTTGCAATTCGTGGTGAGCCTGACAGTTATGAACGTCAGGAAAATGCTTGGTTACTTGAGCATTTTCTAAAAATCAATTCACTTGAATTAAAGTTTAGACTCGAGCAAGAGTTAACAACCCAGCAAGAGCAAGACTATATAGCTGGTCTTGAGCGTATTAAAAATGGTGAACCTTTAGCTTATGTGACAGGTTCACAACCATTTTGGACGCTGGATTTAAAAGTGACTTCCGATACTTTAGTGCCACGGCCTGATACTGAGGTTTTAGTTGAAACCGTTTTAAATCTAAGTTTGCCAAATAATGCAAATATTGTTGATTTGGGAACAGGGACAGGTGCAATTGCACTCGCTTTAGCGAGTGAGCGTCCAGATTGGCAAGTTACAGCAACTGATATTTATGCGCCCACTTTAGAGGTCGCAAAAGAAAATGCTCAAGCACATAATTTGTATCACGTGAATTTTGCTTGTGGTGCTTGGTTTGAAGCACTTGAGCCACAAAAGTTTGATTTAATTGTATCTAATCCACCATATATTGACCCTGAAGATGAACACATGCAGGCACTGGCAACAGAACCACGCCGTGCATTGGTTGCAGATCAGCAGGGTCTAGCTGATATTGAAATTATTATTGCCCAAGGAAAAAACTGGTTAAAACCACAAGGCTGGATTGCTCTGGAACATGGTTATGATCAGGGACAGGCTGTTCGTACTATTTTTGCTGAGCATGGTTTTAGTGAAATTAAAACTATTCAGGACTACGGCCAAAATGATCGAGTCACTTTGGCATGCTGGATTTAAAATTACTTTTGTAGTGTATCACGCCAACGTAATAACCAGTTTTCTAGAAGTTTCATTAAGGTATCGGTTACTTTACCCAATAGGGCCAATAAAATAATTGCAATGATAACAATATCAGGTCGAGACGTTTCTCGACCATCACTGAGTAAATAGCCAATCCCTTGCGTGGCTGCAATCAGTTCAGCTGCAATCATAAACATCCAAGATAAGCTTAAGCTGTTGCGTAAACCCGTTAAAATACCGGGAGATGCTGCTGGCAAAATAATAGATATAATCCGCTGAAAAGTATTAAGCCGATAAACTTTTCCAACTTCAATCAGTTTTCTATCTACATTATGAATTGCTGCAACTGTATTGGTATAGGTTGGAAAAAAAGCTCCGATTGCAATCAATATAATTTTAGAGCCTTCATCAATTCCTAACCAAAGTAATAACAAAGGAATCCATGCAAGACTTGGAATTGATTTAATTGCTGAAAAAGTCGGTTCCAAATAAGCTTCTGCTTCTTTGCTTAATCCAACCCAAATCGCAAAAATTAAACCTAAACCACTCCCTGCAATGAAACCTACTAAAACACGCCATGTACTAATATAAATATGGGTAAAAAGATCACTGTGAGCTAAATCCAAAAAAGATTGCCACAAACTACTTGGCGCGGGTAGTAAATAAGCATCGACGTATCCATTTCTGACTAAAAACTCACAACCCACTAAAAAGATTACGGGAATGAGCAGTGCTTTAAACCAACGTTTAAATTTATTGTTTAAATGCTTTTTCTGAGATTTTAAAGCTTGCTGAGCTAAGAATTGATTTAGCTCAGCTTTGTTAAATGAATCACTCATATATTATTTCACGACTTTTTGAGCAAAACGTGGGTCTAACAACTGGTCAACCACTTGATTAACATTAGTGCCTTTTCTGACCAAGTCTTCTTCTGTCAAAATTTTGCCAGAACGTTTTAGTGCTTGTGCTTGAGTTGCCGATGGAATGCTTTGATCAAAGTTGGTTCGGCTCAATTGTAGTTTAGCCACAGGTAGGGGAAGTTTTGATTCTTGAGCTAAAAGTGCTGCCACTTTATCAGGATTAGCTTTTGCCCATTTTCGGGCTTTTTCATAGGCTTTAATCACTGCTTCAACCGCTTCAGGACTTTGCTTTGCAAAATCTTCTTTAACACTCAGTACGCTATAGCTGTTAAATCCAACATTACGATAAAGTAACTTAGCGCCTGATTGAATTTGAGCCGCAGCCATTAACGGATCAAGCCCAGCCCAAGCATCTACTTGACCACGTTCTAATGCAGTTTTTCCGTCAGGATGCTGTAAATGAACCAGTTGTACATCGCGTTTACTTAGGCCTACTGTGTCTAGTGCCTGTAAGGTAAATAAAAACGGATCTGTGCCTTTGGTTGCTGCAATTTTCTTACCTTTTAAGTCTTTTAGATTTTTAATTGGTGAGTCTTTTGCTACCACAAGAGCGGTCCATTCAGGTTGGCTTTGTACATAAACGGTTTTAATTGGGCTACCATTTGCTCGGCTTAATACAGCTGCTAATCCAGCGGTAGATGCAAAATCGATGCTATTGCTGTTGAGATATTCTAATGAACGATTGCTACCTTGACTGAAAACCCATTTAATTTGAGTATTTGGTAATGCTTTCTCGAGAAGTTTTTGATCTTTTACGACTAAGCTGGTTGGTGCATAGTAAGCATAATCAAGTTTAAGTGTAGTCGGAACTGCTGCAAAAGCAGATGAAGCAAATACAAACCCCAATGTTGATGCCAACAAAGTCTTTGGTAGAGAAATTTTTGATTTTAAAGACATAATAAAAGTAGAACCAGAATTAAATAATAGATCATCCTTGCATGGGTTCGATTCTTTCTAAACTTAGTTATTTTGATTTATAAATCAGATTGAAAGATAAAAGTTTAGAAGAAATTCTAAGTAACTGTTTTTATAGTGATTATTGAATTTTAAGTAATATACTTATCTGAAATATTGAATTTAAAATATATAAATATCATAAGCATAAGTATTAAAGTTTTAAGCTTTAGTTCGATATGTATATTATTGCTTGTGTGCGGTTAAATTATTTCGGTACGCACCTGGGCTGACACCAGTCCATTTTTTAAAGGCACGGTGAAATGCGCTTGGGTCTTGGAAGCTTAAATCTCCACTAATATCTTGAATTGAATCATGAGTTTTACTTAAACGTTCAACCGCAATATCACAGCGGATTTCATTTTTAATTTGCTGGTAACTGACACCTTCATGTTTCAGTCGGCGTTGAACGGTTGCTTCAGAAATATTGAGCTGTTGTGCAACATCTTTAAGTTCGGGCCATTGTGCAGGATGAAGTTTCAATAAATGACGACGAATAAGAAGACTTAATGCATTTTCATTTTTAAAGCGAACTAAAAGATTTTGCGGAGTTTGCTCTAAGAAATCATAAAGTGCTTTTTTATCTTTTTTAATTTTAATATCTAAATAGTGAGCATCAAATTCAATTCGGTTTATCTCGGCATTAAACTTAATGTCTCCACCAAAACGGACTAGATAGTCTTGAATATCTTGAGGTTGAGTACAACGTACTGAAATCTTGTTTAAGCCAATTCGTTGATCTACCAACCAGCACATAAGTCCATGCACCAATATTAAAAAAGTCGCATAGGTAAACATACGTTTGGGTTGTTCACGATCACGAATGACCAAATAGGCTTTTTGCTGATCCCGAATTAATTCACCCTGTAGATCATCTAGAATAAAGTTAAAAAACTTCAATATATCGTAAAGCGCCTTTTCTAAAGTTTCCGCCGTACTGACAAGTTTAGTCAATAATTTATAGCTACCTCGACGCATAGGGTGGCTGTCCATACCAAAAAACTCATCGTTCATGGCATTGGCAAGTTCTATCCATAGTTGCGCATATGTCGTAACGGGCACACGTGCCTTGGGAGACATCAGTAATTCGGCAGGAATTCCCGCTTTATTTAGAATTATTTGAGTATTTAGCCCTTTGGCATAAGCAGCACCCAGTGCTTCATGTACCAGTGCAATCGAAATAGTTCCTTTACTTAAAGAAGATTGGACAACCATGTCAAAGACTCATATTTTCTTCATATATTTCAAGTGAAATATTTCATATTTAAAATTTGGATTGATCAAAAGCTGCAAACATTTTGAGGCTTTTTGAAATTGTATCGGAAAACAACAACTTTTACTCTCACTACTAAGTTTAAAGAACATTTCTATAGGACATTACATAATGAAAATTCAAGGGAAGCATTTCGTGATTACAGGTGGTGGCTCTGGCTTAGGGGCTGCAACAGCTGAATATTTGGTGCAACAAGGTGCTTCAGTCACATTGGTAGACATGAATGTAGAAGCTGGTGAGCAGCAAATAAAAAAATTAGGATCAAAAGCTGACTTTGTAAAACTTGATGTAACCGATGAAGCTGCTGCTGAACAGTTCTTTAAGGATGTATTAGTAAAACATGGCAGTTTGCATGGTTTAGTTAACTGTGCGGGTATTGGCCCTTCTGCAAAAGTGATTGGCCGTGAAGGTGTACATGATTTAGGGTTATTTGCAAAGACTCTACAAATTAATGTTACAGGTACATTTAACATGCTGCGTTTTGCAGCGGATGCGATGAGTAAAAACACAGTTGAAGCAGGCGAAGAAGACCGCGGCGTAATTGTAAACACAGCCTCAGTTGCAGCATTTGACGGCCAAATTGGTCAGGCAGCGTATTCCGCATCTAAAGGCGCTATTGTGGCTATGACATTGCCAATTGCTCGTGAGCTTGCTCGCCATGCGATTCGAATTATGACCATTGCGCCAGGAATTATGGAAACTCCAATGCTTAAAGGGATGCCGAAAAACGTTCAGGATGCTTTAGGACAAATGGTGCCATATCCGTCTCGTTTAGGAAAACCAGAGGAATTTGCCCGTTTAGTTGGGCATATTGCTGAAAACTCATATTTAAATGGTGAAGTTATTCGTTTGGACGGTGCAATTCGTATGGCGGCAAAATAATAAAAATAAGGATGTTTAAATATTAATTTTTTTAATAATAAATTTTGACGACAAAAAACCGCAATTGCTCTGCGGTTTTTTGCAATTGAAACGAAATCAATTTTTTGATGATTAAAGCTTAGCTTTCACTTGTTCGCCAATTAAATAAAAGGTTCCACCCGCAATTTAGTGCAGGCTTCGAAGCTCTTTCGGTGCGTCTTGAAAGTACCAATGTCCATCTTTAAAAACGCGGCTATCTGCCCAAGCGCCCACAACAGAACCAATAAATAAATCATGAGCTGACTGATTGTGAGGTTCTGGAATAAGTTTACACACGAGCCATGCAATGCAACCTGATACAAGCGGGCTTGTAAGACCTTCTTGATAAAATAACTCAACCCCACAATGCTCAAGTTTTTGCGGGTCATCTAATTTACTAATTGTACCAAGTTGATGCGTCATATCGAGCTGCGCATAGCAGGGAACTTGTAGGGTGAAATAACCGCTTTGTTCAACAAGCTGACGAGTTTTAGTACTTTTATCGAGAACAACGGTCACTTTGGCAGGGGTGAGTTCTAATGCACATGCCCAAGCGGCTGCCATCACATTTCGGTCATCTCCATGCTGAGCAGAGACAAGTACAGTTGGGCCATGATTTAACAAACGATACGCTTTTTCTAACTCTACAGGTGCAATATATGATTGGGACATATTTAGCCTAAGTAATTAAAGAAAATAGATATTTCTATTGTTGCAGAAAGCTTAAAAGAAGTAATGCGTTGGATAAAAGTTTAAAGAATAAAACACTGTTTTTATTTTATGGCTTTCTTAATGCCCGACTTAATCATAAAATCATTTAGCCTCTAAGTGAAAGGATCAGTGCGTGACAGAGCTTCAAGATATCGATTTTGTAGAGTTAAGTGATGAAGAAATGCATCTCTATAGCCGTCAGATTTTACTTGATGGATGGGATATAGAAGCTCAGGAAAAACTCAAACTTGCCAATGTGCTGATTGTCGGGGCTGGTGGAATAGGTTGTAGCAGTGCAGAGCTACTAGCGCGAGCAGGGATTGGAAAGATTACACTCATTGATGCAGACACTATTGAGATAAGTAATTTGCAACGTCAAATTGCATTTGGTCATGAAGATATCGGACGTTATAAAGCTGAAATTTTAGCTAAACGTTTACAGAAAATTAACCCTTATATCTGTGTTGAATACTATAACGAACGTTTAGACGTACATAACATTGATAGACTTGTTGAACACCAAGATGTGGTTTTAGATGGATGTGATAATTTTACAACCCGCTATTTAGTAAATGCAGCTTGTAAGAAGCATCAGGTCGCATTAATTAGTGCTTCAGCAATTGGTTTTCAGGCACAAATGTTTATGGTTGAAGGAGATTCAGCGTGTTATGAATGTCTTTTTCCAAAAGAACAGCATAGCAACGAAGGCCTACGCTGTGCAGAGTCAGGCGTACTTGCTACTACTCCTGTAATGATAGCGTCATTACAAGCACATCACACTTTGTTATATTTAGGGTTAAATCGTGTACCTTTAAAACAGAAACTTTTACTGTGGGATGGCTTAAACATGACACAACGCATTGTGAGTTTTGATAAAGATGTAAATTGCCCACTTTGTCAGGCAAGCTAATCAGTAAATGAGATAAAATTTGCTACACTCAACCTGAATGATTTGGTTTTGAAGAAATATGAAAAAAAATATTTTGTTTGATGGGTTACGTTCCGTTGCCCGCATTGGTGAAACAGCAGTGGTTGCGGCCAAAGCTGGAATTAAATATGCAACTGAAAAACCAAGTAATGCCAAACTCATGAGAGAGACCTTTGAGTCACTTGGCTCAACTTATATTAAGCTTGGTCAGTTTATTGCGAGTACACCATCGCTTTTCCCTCGTGAATATGTAGAAGAGTTTCAAGGTTGTTTAGACCAAACACCAACACTGCCATTTAGTTATGTTCAAGGTGTGCTTGCATCTGAGTTTGAAGGGCGCGATTTAAATCAGATTTTTAGCTATATCGATGAAAAACCGTTAGCTTCTGCGTCAATTGCTCAGGTTCATGCAGCTAAACTCACTACAGGCGAAGATGTTGTTATTAAAGTACAAAAGCCTGGTGTTGAAACCATTTTATATACTGACTTAAATGTGGTGCATTGGGCTGCCAAGCTGCTTGAACGTGTAGTACCTAAAATCAAATTTGCTGCACTTTCTGAAATTGTCGATGAAATTAAAAGCCGTATGGTTCGAGAAGTTGATTTCATTGAAGAAGCACAAAACTTAGATGATTTTGTTGAATATCTTAATATTTCGCAAAACCATGCTGCGACTGCACCCAAAGTTTACCATCAGTTTTCTACACGCCGTGTTTTAACCATGCAACGTTTATATGGTGTGTCTTTGACAGATTTTAGTGTTGTAAAACAATACGCCAAAGATCCATCACAAGTACTTATTACGGCAATGAATACGTGGTTCGGTAGTTTGATGCTATGTAAGAGTTTCCATGCAGACTTACATGCCGGAAACCTAATGTTGCTCGAAGATGGTCGAATTGGTTTTATTGACTTTGGTATTGTAGGGCAGCTAAACCCAGAAGTCTGGACAGCATGTATGGCCTTTATGGATGCATTGCAAAAAACAGATTATCAGGCCATGGCTGAAAACATGCTGAAAATGGGCATGACACATAACAAAGTTGATGTTGAAGTATTGGCACAAGATTTAGAGCGCTTATTTAACGGCGTATTAATGTCTGATCCTCAGCAAATTTTGGCATCCAATCCTGCCGATTTAAACGACATTATGATGGATATGGTTGGGGTTGGAGAACGCCACGGCATTAAATTCCCTCGAGATTTTGCTCTGTTATTTAAGCAAATGCTTTATTTCGATCGTTTTATGCGCGTACTCGCACCATATACCGATATTTATGCAGACCAGCGTTTGAAAATGGTTCAAAATATGGAACCTGCTTCGTTGTTAAAGCACTAAGGTCAGTTTAAATTTATGGATGCCATTATTATTGAAGGGTTAAAGGTTGAAACAGTCATTGGTTGTTTCAACTGGGAAAGACAAATCATTCAACCTTTAATGTTGGATTTAACCATCCATAATGATTTGAGCCGAGCTGCACAGTCTGACAAACTTGAAGATACTCTCAACTATGCACAGATTTGTGAAATATCGGCTCAGACCATTCAGCAAGCGAAACCTGAGTTAATCGAACATGCGGCTCAGCTTGTTTTAGAGTGCTTGTTTAATACTTTTCCAACGATTGAGTCAATTACTATTACTATTCGTAAACCTGCCATTATTGCAGAAGCTAATGCAGTAGGAATCCGTCTTGAACGTACCCGAAACAATTTTTGCGCTCGCGTTAGCGAGTAATCTAGACTCAGAACAACACTTTACTTTTGCTTATACGCAATTGGCAACATTGGGGAAAGTGCAGTTTTCATCGGTTTATCAAATTCCATGCCGAGATGGCATTGGAGATGATTACTGGAATTCGGCATGTCTATTAAAAAGTTCTTTAAATTCTTCACAAATCGAAGCTTTTTTAAAAAAACTTGAATTAGATTCAGGTCGTGTTCGCCCATCTCATCATATTTCACTCGATGTGGATTTGATTGCATGGGGAAGCGACCTAGACCATATGCAATTTAATTCTAAAAAATTACCATTGGCACTAGATGTAAAAATTCCTTTATATGAGCTTTGGCATTGTGAAAATTTGAAGACAGATGAGATGCTTTATCCAATCGTCAATTTTAAAGTTTAATGTCTTTCAATTTAGATTTTACGCAAATTTTACGCGGGCTTTGAGTTCCTCAATAGAGAATTTACGAGCATTTTACCGATACTGAAATTCACTAAATTAGTGTTATTTCAGGACAATAAAGATGCTTATAAATTCTCAAATGCGCATCTTGCATCAGTCTGGCATTGTCTTATGCGGACTTAAAAAAAATGATATTTCTTCATTTCTCCTTATTTCCAGTTTGGCAAGTCAAGCCGTGGGATTTAGAGGAGAGTAATCATGCTAGAACTTATACTTGTTTTATTTATCGCTATTTTTTTAGCATGGTGTCTCAGTAAATATCTATCCAAAGTGATGGCAAATCAGCCGATGTGGGGTGATGGATTATTTCGTTGGATTGAAAATCCTGTTTATCGCTTGTTAGGTGTATCTCCACAACAACAAATGAACTGGAAACAATATTCTCTAGCATTTGTTGTTAGCTGTATTTTTCTTGCAGTGGCTATTATTGCTATTTTTATGATGCAAGCATGGCTACCATTAAATCCTAACCATGCACCAAATATGAGTTGGGACTTAGCGTTACACACTGTTATTTCATTTTTAACAAACACCAACCAACAGCATTATTCTGGCCAAGCTCAGTTATCTTATTTGTCGCAAATGACAGGTATTGTGGGCCTGCAAGTCATTACTCCAATGATGGGGCTGGCTTTGGTTGTCGCGACTTTAAGAGCGTTCTTTTATCAGCGTCCAAGCCACATTGCAGCCGATGTTGCCGAGCAACCAGATCAAATTTTAATTGGTAACTATTGGGCAGATGTAATTCGCCCTACAGTACGCTTTTTACTTCCACTCTGTTTTGTCTGGTCATTATTGCTCAATAGCCAAGGCGTCCCAGCAACTTTTCAGGGTGGACCAGAAGTACAACTTATTGATAAAGCCAACACTCTAGAAACTCAAAAAATTCCTTTGGGGCCAGTTGCACCGATGGTGGCTATTAAGCAATTGGGTAGTAACGGTGGTGGATGGTACGGTCCAAATAGTTCTGTGCCTTTAGAAAATCCAACACCACTTTCTAATTTGCTAGAAATGATTGCAATTTTACTCATTCCAATCACAGTAATTTTTATGGTTGGGCATTTTACTCAGCGTAAAAAGTTTGCTTACTTTGTCTTTGGTAGCATGCTTTTTATGTCGGTTATTTCAGGTGCAGCGGCTGTCTGGTCTGAGAGTATGTCATCTACAGCATCTCAACTTGCCGTAATGGAAGGTAAAGAACAACGATTTGGACCAGCCGCATCAGCAGTTTGGGCAGCTGTCACAACTCAAGTAAATAACGGTTCGGTCAATATGATGCATGATTCTTCTGCGCCGCTTACTGGTCTGGTTGAACTCATTAACATGCTGATTAATGCCATTTGGGGTGGTGTGGGCTGTGGTCTGCAACAGTTTATGATTTATCTATTACTTGCAGTATTTATTGCAGGTTTAATGACAGGTCGTACCCCTGAGTTGTTTGGACGCAAGATTGAAGCTGCTGAAATTAGGTTACTCGCGATTATTATCTTGATTCAACCTTTGGTCATCCTTACCTTTACTGCATTAACCCTCAGTATTCCGGGTCTATCAGGCATCAGCAATCCGGGACCGCATGGCATTAGCCAAGTGTTTTACGAATATGTCTCTGCATTTGCCAACAACGGTTCAGGTTTTGAAGGCCTTGGAGATAACACCGTATGGTGGAACGTCACTTGTAGTATTGCCTTACTTTTAGGACGCTTCCCGACCTTAATTTTACCCTTAATGATTGCTACACGCTTAGCTGCAAAAAGAAAAGCACCTGAAACAGAAGGTAGTCTTCAGGTTGAAACTCCAACCTTTGCTTTAACGCTGATTACGATTGTTGTTCTGCTTACCTTATTACAATTTATGCCAGTTCTTGTCCTTGGGCCAATTGCCGATCAACTTTTTTTGGTTAAAGGCTAAGGAGGCGAGTGAAAATGAATACACAAACTCATGTAAATAGCCATAAAAAAACCATGGCAGTACCAAATTTTGAAGTTTGGAAAAATGCATTTGTGAAATTGCTACCACAACATGCAATTAAAAATCCTGTGATGGCAATTGTATGGCTTGGCACAGTGGTTACTGCAATTAGTACCATTTTGGGTTACACCACACTGTTATTTGGTTTTGCAGTAACAGCTATCCTGTTCATTACCATTTTATTTGCCAACTATGCCGAAGCTGTTGCAGAGGCTAGAGGTCGTGGTCAGGCATCTTCATTGCGTGCAGCAAGAGAAAACTTAACCGCTCGAAGACTCAATTCTTTGACCGACCGTCAAGCGACTCAAGTTCCAGCAACTGAGCTTCAATTAAATGATTTTATTGAAGTTCATGCAGGTGAGCTTGTTCCAGCCGATGGTGAAATTGTAGAAGGTTTTGCCACTATTAATGAATCAGCTGTTACAGGTGAGTCTGCGCCTGTGTTACGTGAAGCTGGAACTGACCGTTCTGGTGTTATTGGTGGGACTAAAGTCCTTACAGACAGCATTATCGTGCAAGTGACTGCTGAATCTGGTCAAAGTTTCTTAGACCGTATGATTGCTTTGGTCGAAGGTTCAAATCGTCAAAAAACACCGAATGAGATTGCACTTGGCTTTTTGTTAATGGTGATGACACTCACGTTTTTAATTGTCGTGATTAGCTTGCCGTTTATTGCCAATTATTTACATGTTGAACTTGATCCAGTGGTGCTCGTGGCGTTATTGGTCTGTCTAATTCCAACAACCATTGGTGGCTTATTGCCTGCGATTGGGATTGCAGGGATGAACCGTGCACTCAAAGCCAATGTCTTGGCAAAATCGGGTAAAGCTGTAGAAGTTGCTGGTGATATCGATGTGCTTTTACTCGATAAAACAGGAACCATTACCTATGGTGACCGTCAAGCGACCTCTTTTTATCCTTTAACTTCGGTAACGGAGTCGGAATTGAGAGCTGCTGCTTGGGTAAGTTCGCTTGCAGACCCAACACCAGAAGGAAAGTCGATTGTTAAGTTAGCAAAAGAACAAGGGCTAAAACAGCAAGAACCTGAGCAGGCTGAATTTATCTCTTTTAGTGCATCAACCCGAATTTCTGGTGTGAATTTCCCTAATGGTGATCAAATTCGTAAAGGTGCGTTAGATGCCATTTTGAAATTTGTCGATGAAGATTATTCTCAAGATTTAGAGTTAAAAGCGCGTGTTGAACAAGTTGCCAAAAAAGGGGCAACACCATTAGTCGTAGCAAATCAAAATCATGTATTGGGCGTGATTGAACTCTCAGATGTGATTAAACATGGTATTAAAGAACGTTTTGCTCGTTTAAGAGAAATGGGCATTAAAACCGTCATGGTGACAGGTGATAACCCATTAACTGCTGCTGCGATTGCTGCTGAAGCTGGCGTAGATGACTATATTGCTGAAGCAAAACCAGAGGACAAATTGGCTTGTATTCGCATTGAACAACAACAAGGTCGTTTAGTTGCGATGGTCGGTGATGGAACCAACGATGCGCCTGCATTAGCGCAAGCCGATATTGGCTTAGCCATGAATTCTGGTACACAAGCTGCGAAAGAAGCAGGCAATATGGTCGATTTAGACTCAGACCCGACCAAACTACTGGCTGTGGTTGAAATTGGTAAACAGCAGTTGATTACTCGTGGTGCCTTAACAACGTTTTCTTTAGCAAATGATGTGTCTAAATACTTTGCAATTTTGCCTGCATTATTCGCTGCAGCGATACCGCAAATGCAGGTTTTAAATGTTATGCATCTGGCGAGCCCAAGCAGTGCGATTTTATCGGCATTAATCTTTAACGCGATTATTATCCCGCTATTAATTCCAATTGCTCTTCGAGGCGTGAAATTTAAACCTTCAACTGCAACTCAGTTACTACGTCGAAATATGTTGATTTATGGTGTGGGTGGTGTGGTTCTACCATTTATTGCCATTAAAGCGATCGATGTGGTGATTGTTCAATTATTTGGTTTGTAATCTGGAGTTTGAAATGAAAACTTATGTACAAAATTCAGAAGCAAATTTGGGTCAGACCTTAAGAGCATCTTTAGGATTATTAATTTTTACTCTAGTGGGGTGCGGTGCTATTTACAGTGCTATCGCTACTGGTGCTGGACAGGTTTTATTCAATAATCAAGCGAATGGTAGTTTGATTGAAATAGATCACAAAGTTGTTGGGTCAACTTTAGTGGCTCAGCCATTTGTCGGGAATGAATATTTTCATCCACGTCCTTCGGCAGCAAATTATGACCCCATGGCAATGGCGGGTACAAACTTAGCTCGTACTAATCCTGAGTTACAAAAGCAAATTGACGCTCAGATACTCGCAGTGAAAAAGCAAGATCATACAGGCAATGCACATATTCCAAGTGATTTGGTGACTAAATCGGGTAGTGGTATCGATCCACATATTAGCCCTGAATCTGCTCAGTTACAGGTTCATCGAGTAGCTCAAGCACGCCATTTAGACCCTAAAGTTGTGGAAGGGCTTTTGCAAAAACATATTGAACCTATGCAATTTGGTGTATTGGGACAAGCTTGTGTTAATGTATTAGAGCTCAATATTGCTTTAGATCAATTACAATCTACACAGTAACTTAAAAATAAAATTGTTAGTTTACCGGATGATATCAAGTGCAAAGCAATCGCGAAAATCAGGCTGAAGCCTTATTAAACCACGTTAATAGATATCAAGCCGGTCGACTAACGGTCTTTCTCGGTGCAGCGCCGGGTGTTGGAAAAACCTATGCCATGCTTGCCCGTGCCAAAGAGTTATTTCAACAGGGCACTGACGTTGTTGTAGGTATTGTCGAAACCCATGGAAGAATAGAAACTTTAAAAATTTTGGAAGGCTTACCTGAAATTGCTAGAAAGGAAATGCAATATCAGGGGCATACTTTAGACGAAATGGACCTAGATGCTATTTTGCTGAGGCATCCAGAAATTGTTCTGGTTGATGAGTTGGCTCATCGAAACATACCAAATAGTCGTCATGAACGGCGTTGGCAAGATGTCAATGAATTACTAGATGCAGGTATTGACGTATTCACCACCATGAATATTCAGCATTTAGAAAGCCTAAATGATGTGGTGTACCAGATTACTGGCATTAGGGTAAGTGAAACTGTACCAGATAGAGTGTTTGATCGTATTCGAGACATTCGTTTAATTGATTTGCCAGTCAGTGAGCTCATTGAAAGGCTCCATCAGGGAAAAGTCTATGTGCCCGATCAAGCAAATCTGGCATTACGAGGCTTTTTTAGCATTTCAAATTTAACTGCACTACGTGAACTAGCAATGCAATGCGTTGCTGAACATGTCGATTCAGATTTAAAAGAGAGTTATGCCTCTAAAGGCTTGAAGTCTATATCGTTGCAAAATGAATTAATGATTGCGATAGATGGACAAGGTTCTTCTGAGTATTTAGTACGGGCGGGTTGTCGTTTAGCAGAACGTTATGGTGCCGTTTGGACAGTAGTCAATGTTGCTAAAAGTTTAGGCACTCAGCAGACTTTAACAAACTCTGAAAGCTCATATAAGAAAGAATATATTGAAATTGATCGGGCGTTTGAACTAGCTCGGCAACTGGGTGGTCGGACAGAAGTTTTATACGGTCATCAAGTAGCATCAGTATTAATGGACGCTGCGGTAGATCGGGGAATCTCAAATCTGGTCATTGGTAAAAGTATTTCACCATGGTGGTTAAAGTTATTTAAGAAAAATTTGGCTCAGCAATTACTGAATCAAGAAAGCTCAATTGCATTAACTATTTTGCATCCGGAACAGGGCATTAAAAAGATAACTCAGTTTGAAAAGCCGTCTTTTCTATCTTTAAAAGAAAGTATTTTTGTTTTAGCCGTTACCTGTGCCAGTATTTTTATAGCGCACTTTGCCGAAGTTTTATTAGGTATTGAAGACTTTTCTGTCATTTTTATTATTTCAGTTTTAATTGTAGCAACGAAAACTAGAATGCTTGCTGCGGTAGTAGCCGCTCTTATTTGTTTCTTAGCCTATAACTTTTTCTTTATTGCACCGCGTTTTACTTTTCAGATTTCAGCACATCAAGGTGTGGTTACCGTTGTGGCTTTCTTTACAGCAGCTTTAATCGCTGGGCGCTTGGCTTCTCAATTACGTCAGCAGGTTTTATCGTTAAAAGCTGCAAATGCCTACACTACGGTGATGCAAGACTTGGCGCGTAAACTTTCTCGTGCAGTGAACCTTGAAGAAGTCATGCAAACAGGACTTATGACCTTAGAAACACAACTTCAAACTAAAGTGTGGATTTCTATTCAAGATAGAGTGATTTCATCTGACATAGAACTAAATGATAAAGAAAAAGTGGCAGCAGATTGGTGTTTGAAGCATCAACAACCATGTGGGCGTTTTACCGATACACTTAGTCAGTCAAACTGGTGGTTTTTACCATTTTTAGAACAGAAAAATAGCCTAGGTATTGTGGGAATTTACTTTAAAGATGAAGTTGTTTCTTTAAATTTTGAGCAAAAGAAACTGACTGAAAGTGTAATTGAATATATTGCGCAGGCAGCACTTCGAACCCAACTGGTTAATGAGCTTGAACAAGCAAAAGTCACCAGTGAAACAGAGCGATTACGTTCTGCTTTATTATCGTCGGTATCGCATGATTTACGCTCACCACTTGCTTCTATTATTGGAGCAGCTGATACGCTTGCCCATTTTAAAGCAGATATGTCAGAGCAAGATCAGCAAGATTTACTCGAAACCATTCATTTAGAAGGTGAGCGCTTAGATCGTTATATTCAAAATTTGCTTGATATGACACGTTTGGGGCATGAAGGCTTATCTCTAAAAAGAGACTGGATTGGTGTAGATGAATTAATTGGTTCGGCAACCCGCCGTTTGAAGCGTTATAAACCAGATACTCAAGTGTTGGTCGAATTACCTGAACAAACCATTAGTTTATATGTTCATCCAGCACTCGTAGAGCAAGCTATTTTTAATGTTTTAGAAAATGCTGCAAACTTTTCACCTCCAGATGAACCAGTCATGATTCGGGCTTCTCTTTTGTTGGATGATGAAATGAAAATAGAAATTGAAGACAGAGGAGCGGGAATTCCTGAAGATGAAAGAAACCGCATTTTTGATATGTTTTATACTATGGAACGTGGAGACCGCGGAAAATTCGGTACAGGTTTAGGACTGACAATTGTGAAAGCAATTATTGGTGCTCATATGGGTACAATAGAAGCATTTTCAGGACGTCAAAATAAAGGTACTTTAATTCAAATCAAACTACCCATTCATCCAGTAAAAGAATAAGTTGTAAAGTCATGATAAGTTCAGAAACATCGCCTGTAGAAACACGTATTGTGATTATTGATGATGAGCCTCAAATTCGTAAATTTTTAGACATTGCCTTAAGAACACAAAAATATAAAACCACTCTTTGTGAGACTGGTTACAAAGGTCTGGAGGCTTTGGCAACACAAGGTGCTGATTTAGTTATTTTAGATTTGGGTTTGCCAGATTTAGACGGTAAAGAAGTGCTTCAAGAGTTACGTAGTTGGTCGAATGTTCCTGTGATTGTGTTATCTGTACGCGCCGATGAATATGAAAAAGTTGCCTTGCTAGATGCGGGTGCAAATGACTACATGACCAAACCTTTTAGTGTTCAAGAGTTATTAGCGCGCATACGTGTCATTTTAAGAAGCCAACCCATTCAGCAAGAAGCTCATGTTTATGATGACGGCTACCTTAAAGTTGATGTCATGCAGCGTTTAGTGTGGATCGAGCAACAGCCAATTACTTTAACTCGAAAAGAGTTTCAACTGTTGACGCTGTTAATGCGCTATCAAGGGCAGCTTTTAACACAACCTCAACTGTTAAAAGAACTATGGGGACCAACCCATCAGGAAGATACTCATTATTTACGTATTTTAGTGGGCAAGTTGCGCGGTAAACTTGGAGATAATGCAATTCATCCACGTTATATTGCAACTGAACCTGGTGTTGGATTGCGTTTTTTAGCTAAACAAAATAATCATTAGGTTTATATTAATTAAAGATAAAAAAACCTTAGGGAATTTCTCCCTAAGGGTTCGCTAAATACAGTGTTTCTTTATTTTTATGCTATAGTATTTTTTTAGTTATATATCCCAATGTTGTTCTGCTTCGGTCATTTGACTATAAATATTTTGATATTCAGCCTGTTTAACTGTGTACCAATGCTCTACAAAGTCAGCTCCCAAATATCCTTTTAAAATAAGACTCCCTTTAAATATTTTTAATGCTTCTGGCTGATTGTTGGCTAATAGAATGTGCTCATCAGGAAATTTTAAAAGATGTGCAGGTTTTGGTAGTGGTAACTTATGAGATAAGCCGTAAGACACACCGGCTAAAATCGTAGCTGTAACCAAATAGGGGTTACAGTCGGCTCCAGCAACCCGATATTCTAAGCGTTGATTTTTTAAATCTGAGCATGGAATTCGAATTGCGACATTACGATTATTGGTACCCCAATTTGCTTCTAATGGCACATGATGACCAATTTTAAAGCGTCTATAAGAATTAATATTGGGCGCTAAAATAGCCATAGATGCAGGCATTAACTCAATGAGTCCGCTAATCGCGCTGAGTAATTTGGCCGAAGGTTCATCTTTTTCTACTGCTGAACTAAATACATTTTCATGGTACTGATTGAGCAAGCTCATATGAAAATGCATGCCACTACCAGCCTTTGCCAAGTTCGGTTTCGCCATGAAACAGGCAGTTAAATCATGCTTTCTTGCGACTTGTTTTACAATTCTTTTTAAAGCATTAATTTGATCGCAGAGCTTTAAAATATCATGAGTGTGTTGAAGGTTTAATTCGTATTGTCCAGGTGATGACTCTGCAACAATAGCGGTAATTTCAATAGATTGTAGTAGCGCGGCTTTTTCAACTTCTTCTAAGACTTGTTGATAGTTATTTGGTGCATCTATGTCAAAGCATTGGTTTTCCAAACATGTTTCAGTGTGATGGTTGGGTGAGAAAAGATAAAATTCCAGTTCAGCAGCCATAACAGGAAAATAATTGTTAGCGTGTAACTGATTTAATAATTTTTTTAATATATTGCGTGGTTCATATCGACAATCTGAGCCATCTTCTTCTTTCATTGATAGGTAAAGCTGGGCATTAAATTCAGGGGATAAGGCACTTGGTTGCAAGCTGCCTAAAATGGGCAGGCAAAGTCTGTCTGGTTCACCAATATATTTTCCTAGGCCTGTCTCTTCAATCACTTTTCCATCAAGACTCATTGCATAAACAGAAAGTGGAAAATAACATCCATTTGAGAGATTTTTGAGACTTTTAACATCAATTCGTTTGCCACGAATATGTCCATTTAAATCATGTAGACAAATATCAATGTGCTGAGTATGAGGATATGAGTTTAAATATTCATCGACTTCTTTCAAAAATAAATCGGGTTGGAAAGTACTGGCTTGTGTTGGTGGAGTAAAATCGTCTGATATTTTAAAAGCCTTAAGGTGAGAATCTTGTAAGTTTAAGTTTGGATAAATATGTGTACTCATTATAAAAACCTTGGTGGTTATTTAGCTAAAATCCTACCGCAAGCTGTGAGGTTAATAGCATAAAAAAAGAGTAAAATGATTAAAGAATAATTTTTGGAATATTTAGTTTTTTTGCATGAATAATCAATTGTTTGAGTCTAATCTTTATAATTAAAAATTTAAGTAAAATTAGCGTATAAGAGTGATCTAAAAGTTATCAAATTTCATTTGGTCTTATTTTTTAGGTTAAACAATGTTAGGAATTATAGCCTTTCAATTTGGTGAGATGATCAAACTGATTTAAACTTAAAGGCTTATCCAGTGAGTTAGTTTTTTTGAAGTCTTGAATAGAGCAAGATCTTTTAGGGTATTTACTGGAATTTTATTTTTGCGTTTTTTTTTAAATTTATTTTTTGAGTTCTCTTAATATGAAAAATATCGGTTTAGCCATTCTAGCAATCAGCCTCTCAGGTTGTGCTGCAATGAGCGTAGAAGAATGTAAGACTGCAAATTGGTCATTAGTGGGTGAGAAAGATGGTTCAAAAGGTTCGTCGCCACGTTTAGACCAATATTACAAAGCATGTGGAAAAGCCAATATTGTCCCAGATCAAAAGTCATATGAACGCGGGTATAAAGAAGGTCTTGGGTACTATTGCCAGCCAGCCAACATTTTTTATAACGCTTTAGAAGGTAGTGGCAGTATTAGCGTGTGCCCAGTTGAACAGCGTAGTCGTTTAAGACCTTATTATCAGGTGGCTTCCGATTACTATAATGCAAAAAATGAGTATGACCGTTATGACGAAAAGTTTAAGCAATATTCTGACAGTGCTTACAACGAAAAATTAAAGCCAGAAGAGCGTGAACGTTATCGTAAGCTTTTAAGAGAATTACAAATTGATCGTGACCGTATTAATCGAAACTATTGGAACTCAATTCGAGATATCGAGCGTTTCAAATACGATCATGGCTTAAAATAAAAATCGAATAAAGGATTGATCTGAACCAGATCAATCCTTTATTTTTTTAAAGATAATAACTGGTTTTTGTCATGAGTTTTGAAATGGCTGTCATGGTAATTTTTACAGCGTAAGGTAATTCAACGCCGCCTGCTTCCAGTGCAGTATGTCGATGATGTAATTCATCTTCATTCATTTGCTCTAAAATTTTACGAGAGCGTTCATCTTGAGCGGGTAACTGATTTAAATGATCCTGTAAATGAAGACTAACCTGACGTTCAGTTTCGGCCACAAAACCTAAGCTATATTTGTCACCTACAATACCGGCAAGAGCACCCATACCATAAGAAAGGCCATACCAAATTGGGTTTAATAAACTGGTATGACTATTTAGCTCTTTTAAACGAACTTCACACCAAGCTAAATGATCTTGTTCTTCAACTGCCGCTTGCTGCATTTCTTGACGTACATTCGGTAATTTTGCCGTTAATGCCTGACCATGATAAAGGGCTTGAGCACAGACTTCACCACTATGATTAACACGCATTAAACCCGCTACATGGCGAGCATCTTCTACCCCTAGTTTTGCTTCAACTGTTTCGGCTGGATTTTGGCGCTGCGCTGCTGTTGCACCCGGAACAAGACTACGTAATGCCTGATCAAAAGAGTTAATAAGTCGATCGATGCCTGTATATTGGCGCATAAATTAGTCCTCTAAAGAAAGGTGGGCTGTGGCAAGCATTGGTTTTAGTCGAGCTAGAAGCCAAATACTAAAGATTGCACTAAGTACAGCCGTAATAATAAAAAGTATTTTAATATCAATTTTTAAAACACTTAAGATTAAGATTGAAAAAATTGCAGAAGAAACCATAAAAACGGCATTTAAAATGTTATTCGCTGCTACAACACGAGCACGATGTGAACGTGGTGAATAAGCCTGCATCATGGCATAAAGAGGGACAATATAAAAACCGCCACTAATTCCCAGTAAAGTCACTGCTAACATGACATGATAGTAAACCCAGCCTTGGGTAAAAATATCTTTTAAAGTGAGTAATGCCCCAGTTCTTTCAGGTACGAAAGCTAAGCTAGCAGCAAGATATAATGCAAAAACAGTAAGACCTATTGCACCAATCGGTACCATTTTAATATTAATTTCTGAACCCCCAATTTTACGGCAAAGAAGAGATCCGACACCAATACCAACCGAAAAGAAAGTCAGCAAAAGGCTAACGACATTTTCTGAAGCGTGAAGGTTCTGTTGAGTGAGCTGTGGAATTTGCGTTAAATAAGTAGCGCCATAAAACCAGTACCATGAGTTACCTAATAAAATAGTGAATACTAAAGGTAAGCTTTTGGCATATTTAATTGTTTGAAAACTCGTACGAATAAAATTCCAGTCTATTTTTAAATCTGGTGCAGCAACTTTTTGCGGTAAGACAAATCGACTACACAAATAGCCTAAGCCAGCAATAATCACAACTGTAAGACTAATCCACAATAAATTTCCGTGTGATGATGCAATCACCGCACCACCTAAAATCATCCCAAATAAGATTGCCATTGAAGTGCCCGACTGAAACAGAGCATTACCGGACATCAACTCATGTGGTTTTAAAATTTCAGGCAAAATTGCATATTTGATAGGACCAAAAAATGTTGAATGTGTACCCATTAAGAATAAAGCAAGCAGAAGCAACCATAAGTGTCCCAATAAAAAACCGGCAGAGCCGATGAGCATAATGATGATTTCTAAAATTTTTATGCCGCGGACGAGTTGTGAACGCTCATATTTATCTGCAATTTGTCCGGCAGTGGCCGAAAAAAAGAAATAGGGCAAAATAAACAAGAGAGCCGCTAAATTATTAAGAGTACTAACAGGGGCAGATTGCTGCTGAATCAAACCATAAGTAATCACTAATAATAAAGATTGCTTAAAAACGTTATCATTTAATGCCCCGAAAAACTGGGTAAAAAACATCGGTACGAACCGACGTGATGTCATCAGGTGCTCATCTTGTTTCATCATGTGCAAACTTCATTGTGTTTTATAAAAAAATGTGACCGAGTGTTAATTTGCATCGAAAACCATGTATGATATTTTTAACGCTTGATTAAATGAAAAATCAATGGTTTTGAGTGAGTTTTACACTTACCTTGGTGCGTTTTATTAAAAATAAGTTAGAGTTTTCTATGTCTTCTAAAATTAAGTTTAAACAGTCAACTCTCTCTCATTCTATGCATTTAATTTTAAAAATGCAGGGGATTCCTAAACTTATTTGTAGCAGCTTGTTGTTAACCGTTTGTGTAACGCCAAGTTTTGCTCAAACTTCTGTTGAGAGTAACTCTTCAACTTTAAATCAGACGATGTCTGATGCGTCAACTGAACAATTAGCGTCAGTGGATCAGCAAAATAATGTTCCAATAACAGATATTGCTACCCTTGTGACTCAAGCTCAGCAACAACAAGATAGCTTGGCTATATTGCAACAACAAGAACAATTTCCAAATCAAATTGACGAATTTAAGCCAATTACACTTGATAATCTTGAGGATTTGCCTGATTTGCCTGTCGATCAAAACATGGCAAATGAAATTTATAAAGTTGCTGAAGAAGCTAAAAGTGAAGCGCAAAACTTCCAAAATGGGACTCAAAAGCTACCTGAAGTAACGGTAAGTGATGCAACACAGTCTGAAATACAGGAAATTAAACAAGCACCTGTAAATATTGATCAGCTTATGCAAGAGATTAAATCTGATAGCCAGATTGTAGTCGAAGCCAATGAAACTGGAAAAACCTTACCAGAGTTAACTCCAGAGACCGATGCCCCGCCTGAACAAGCTGGTTTCTTTAAACGTATTTTAAATAAAGTGCGTCCGCCACGTGCAATTCCAATGGAACAAGTACCGCGTATTAGTGCAGAAGTAAGCGGTGCTTCAGATGTGCTGGCTAAAAACATTAAAGGTAAGTTATCAACATTCACCCAAGAATCATTCGAAGATTTTAATGCAGCTTTACCTCAACTCAGAACATTAAGTAATCAGGCTGCTCAAGCAGTTGGTTATTATAATGCCGAGTTTAAATTTGAAAAATTAAGCCCGAGTCGGGTTCGTGTTAACGTTACGCCAAATGAACCAGTACGAATTAATGAACAAAATATTGAATTTACTGGTGCTGGTGAAAAACAACCCCAGTTTCAAGTTATTCGCTTAGTTCCTGATCAGGATGTAGGCGATATTTTTAACCATGGTTTATATGAAACTACGAAAACCCGAATTGTCAACGCAGCATCAGACAATGGTTATTTTGATGCTTTTTGGCGCTTACATGATGTAAAAGTAAGTCAGCCAGAAAATAAGGCTGATATTAATTTACGCTATGAAACAGGTGAGCGATACAAATTAGATAAGGTTGAGTTTCGTATGAGTGATCCATCGAAACCTTTACCGTTAAATTTGAATGTTTTAGAAAGTATGGCGCCTTGGAAAGATGGCGATGATTATGCTTTTTGGCGTGTCAATGTTTTAGCAAATAATCTAACCAACTCGCGTTATTTTAATTACACCTTAGTTGACTCAATCAAACCTGATCCAATTGAAAAACCACTTGAGTTACCACCAGATTTACAGGCTTTAGTTGACGAACAAAATATTGATGTTGATGAATCTAATTTACTTTCACCAGAAGAAAGACAACTTGCGAAAGCACGTCAATTAGCGACATCTAATAAAGAAGTGACACAAAATGTAATAGATGAAAAACAGTTTGCAGGAACACAAAATGTAAAAGGTGCAGAGGCTAAAATAGCGACTTTGCAAAGTGCTTCAGTTCAGCAAAATGAACAAGAAACTGAACAAGACCGCCTGCAAGCACAAGCACGTGAAACAAAAAGAATTCCAGTCATCGTGACCTTAAATGCAGACAGGCTAAATAGTTTAGAAACTGGTGTCGGTTACGGGACCGATACAGGCGCACGTTTACGTAGTCAGTATCGCCGTTCTATTGTGAATAAATATGGTCATTCTTTTGATGCCAACTTGGAAGTTTCTCAAATTCGTCAATCGATTGATGGGCGATATAGTATTCCTTATAAACACCCATTAAATGACTATTTTAATATCGTGGGCGGATATGAGCGTGAAACTCGTGATGATATTGGTCCAGATGTAAGTTTGTTAACTGAATCTGCTGTTGTTGGTGGTGAGCGTGTAATTAAACGGCCCTTAGGGAACTGGCAACATACCATTGGTGTCCGCTATCGTTTAGACCGTTTGACCCAACAGGGTGATGTTGATATTTCGGAATTACCAGATGCTTTTAAAACGGCTGCATCTGAGCAGGAAGCCTTATTATTTAGTTATGAAACGTCTAAAACCTCTAGTAATACACGTTTAAATCCAACGAAAGCTTTTAAACAAACCTATAAGGTAGAATTAGGCAGCGAGAGTTTACTGTCCGATGCCAATATGGCAATTGCAAGTGCAGGTTGGAGATTTATTTATTCTCTTGGTGAAAATGACGACCATCAATTCGTTGGAAGATCTGACCTTAGCTACATTTTTACCGATGATTTTGACAAGGTTCCGTACAATCTTAGATTCTTTACCGGTGGTGACCAAACCATTCGTGGCTTTGATTATAAGAGTCTTTCCCCAGAAGTCGATGGATATAAAATTGGGGGACAAGCTTTGGCTGTAGGTTCTTTAGAGTATAACTATCAGTTTAAAGACGGTTGGCGAGCCGCCGTTTTCTCTGACTTTGGTAATGCCTATGATAAAGACTTTAGTAATCCAGCAGCTTATAGCGTTGGGGTTGGAATTCGCTGGAAGTCTCCAATCGGGCCAATCCGTTTAGATGTCGCTTCGGGTATTTCAGATGAAAACCATCCGATTCGTTTACATTTCTTTATAGGCCCACAACTTTAAAAATAAAATTTTATTAGGTTTATTTTATGGCGGAAGTAGAACAGCAGCCAACTTCGGCACCTAGCTCTCCTAAGAAGCGGCGCATTTTGCGTAGTTTCGTGCTGACGATATTGATCATATTTTTATTATTAGCGTCTTCGTTAGTGATTATGATGTCAACAGATCGCGGAAGTCGTTTTTTATTAGATCGGGTTTTAGAGGCTCAGAAAATAATTAAATATGAATATGAAGGCGGTAACTTACTGCGCGGAATTATTCTTAAGAATGTTTTGGTGCAATTAAAGGACGTTGATGTTTCATTAGATAGAGCTGACGTAGGTTTAGGATGGCGCTCTTTATTATTAGAAAAAGAAGTACATTTAAGTCATGCAGATGTACGTAACTTACATATTATTAATAAAGCTCCGCCGTCTGGTAAAGCGTTCGAATTTAAGCCGATTAAGTTACCATTTGTTCTACGCGTTGATGAAGCCGATGTTGATCATTTAGAGATTAAGTTAGCGACCTCAGATGTAGATTTTCATGATGTTCATTTACAAGATGCGCTTTGGTCAGAGACCAAACTGGAATTTGAAAAATCTAGTATGGATATGGGCTATCTTTCTGTCCATAATGCCACAGGAAAAATGGATTTTAGTGGTAAATACCCATTAAATGCGACAGCAGATTTAAGAATCCCATCTCTAAAAAGTTTAAATATTCAAAATATTAAAGTCGCAGCTCGCGGAAGTTTAGATACTTTAAAAGCTGGTGTTGCAACAACAACTCCAGATTTGTTAACGGGTTGGGTGGTGTTACATCCTGTTCGTGATGAAGTTCCAATGCAAGGTGAGTTATTACTCAAAAATTATCACTTACCTTTATTGGTTGAACAAAAATTATTTGCAAAAAATGGTGTGATCAAGTTTCAAGGTGATATTAAACAACTTAATCTAGCGCTTGATACTGACTTAAAAGGTGAGAATTTACCTGAAGGTCAATACAACGCTTTAATGAATACTGACTTAGTTCATCAACTTAACATTACCGATTTTAATGGTCAGGTAATGAAAGGTGCTGTGAACCTTAAAGGTTTAGTGAACTGGAAAGACCATGTTACTTGGGATGTCAAAGGTCGTTTAGACCATATTAATCCTAAAGACAAAGCCATTCCTCAGGTTGTTCAAGACTTTTTACCGCCAAGTTTAGATGCTACTGTTGCTTCAACCGGCTCTTTGGAAAAAGGTACTGAAGTATTTGCTAATGTTGATTTTGACCGTTACGAGTCTTGGAAACTCAAGTTTAACCAGGCGCCAGAAAAAAATAATAAACCTCAACCAATGCTTATGAATGTAGCGTGGACGAAAATAGACCGCGCAATGCCTTATATTGGATGGTTAAGCAGTGACAATGGTCAGGTTGATTTGACATTACGTGATGGTCAGCAAGATATTAAAGTTGCTACAAAAGTTTATCAGCATGAAAAAACCTTATTGCCAGCAGGACAATATCTAGCCAATCTGAATGTTAAAGATAATGTTTTAAATGTTCCCAATTTTAGTTTTACTGCTGAAAAAGGTAGCTTAACTGGGCAGGCTAAAGTGTTGCTTCCTACTGAAAAACGTCAGTTGGTTTGGAACGCATTGTTAAATGCAAAAGATTTTAATCCACAAAGTATTCATGCGGCAGCACCTGTTAATCTTTTAAATGGTTCGATTAAAGCAAATGGTTTTGCTAAACCAAACCAGCAGATCATTCAATTTGAGAAAATTGACTTAACTGGTCGACTGGCTCAAGCAGGTCAAGAGACGATAAGTTTGGGTGGAAAGAGTACAGCAGCATTATTATTTCATGATGTGAAAGCTGGTGGTGGTTTTAAAGGTTTTGCAGTTAATTATGATGGATCTTTAAAAGCCTTAAAACAGGCAAATGGTTTATTGAAGTTTTCTATAGCGGGCACACCAGATTTTATTCGAATTAACCAGTTACAACATGATGGGATAGCTGGAAAAATCTATGCCACAGGTTCTGTAAATTTAAAAGATCGCATTGCATGGGATATTAATAGTTCATTGGTACGTTTTAAACCCCAATATTTTACCTCAGCTGTAAAAGGCGAAATTTCAGGGAATCTGAAAACTCAAGGGGTTTGGTCAGACCATTTGAAACGAATTAATATTCAACAATTGAATCTTGCAGGCTTTTTAAATAATAAGCCTGTTCGAGGTAAGGGTAATTTATCTTTATTGATGGATTCTAATCAAAAAGGCTTTTTACCTCAGCAATTTGAAGCAAATAATTTATTTTTAGTGTATGGCCAGAATCAGCTACAAGCGACAGGTAATGCCCAAAATCTAAAAATCAAGCTCAATGCGCCCGCACTCTACGAGTTATATCCGGGTCTACGCGGTCGAGCTTATGGCGACCTGAATGTACAATCACAGCCACGTTTAAAAGCAACAGCAAATATCGCAGTAGATGATTTTGCTTTTAATACTTTAGTCAGCGTGAAGAGATTGAGTATTCAGGGTGAACTTCCAACATCGGAAACAACACCGACTCAATTAACCGCAAAATTAGATAATTTGCGTAGTGGAAATAGACAAATTCAGTCTGCCGAATTGAATTTAACCGGAACAAGAAAAGCGCATTTATTGAAAGTACTCGGCAATAATAGTATTTCCAAATTCTATGTTCAGTTGGCAGGTGGGTTTAACCAAAATAATGATTGGTTAGGCCAGATTCAGAAAGGAAGTTTTGATTCAAGACGCATTCGTTTGGCACAAAATCAAAATGCTCCAGTGATTTTTTCTTCTGCACGGTCTGAGCTATATGTAGGTCAACACTGCTGGCAAAGTGCGAATAGCCAGCTCTGTTTTGACCAGCCGGTACGGGTAAGTAAAGCACGCGGTAATATCTCGTTTGTAACTCAAAACATGGATTTAAGTGACTTCGCGGCATTTATGCCAGAAGGTTTAGCGATAACTGGGCAATTAAATGGTTATGCCAAGGCATCGTGGGTAAATGGAGGTAATCCAAAACTTGACGCACGTTTAATTACACGCAAAGGTGAAATTGGTTTAGCTGCTGAAGATCCACAAGACCCAGCAACCACTCTGGCTTATGATGAGTTGGGTGTTATTGCAAAAAGTGTATCTGAAGGACTTTTATTCCGTGTTGATGTGAAAACACCTGATATTGGTACGGGTTATGCGAACGTTATTATCAACCCATTCCAACCATCAATGCCAATGCATGGTGAGGTCGCTTTTAATGATGTTCAATTAAAAGTCTTGAAACCATTTATTCAAGATGTCCGCAAACTGAGTGGGACTTTAGCTTTGGCTGGTAAAGTCAACGGTACATTAACTCAGCCACAATTTACTGGTGAAATGCGTCTGAAAAATGGTGCAATCAGTATGATTTCGCTGCCAGTTAATTTAACGAATGTTCAGGTTTATTCGTCAATTCGTCAGGACATGGCAACAATTGATGGCGCGTTTAACAGCGGTCAAGGTGTAGGACTTTTAAAAGGTAGTTTTGAATGGAAAGATGCACCACGTCTTCAATTAAACCTCAAAGGTGATAATTTACTTGTACGTCAGGCCCCATTAATTACTGCAATTGCCAATCCAAACCTTACACTTGATATGTATCCTTTCGATAAGCGTTTAAGCTTAAAAGGGTCGGTAGATGTTCCTCGTGCACGTATTTCAATGCCGGAAACAACGACCCCAGTCATTAATACCTCATCTGATGTCCGCATAGTTCGCCAAGGCCAAGATCCGCTTGCAATTTTACGTGCTGCTAAACCTTGGGATATTCGAGCGGATATTGCTGTTAATATTGGAAACCAAGTGATATTCCAAGGCTTTAACAGTAATATTCCATTAGTTGGTCGTTTAAATTTAAGCCAACGTGGTTACGAGACTGCAATGAGAGCTAATGGAGCAATTGGTGTCAGTCAAAAAGTGAAAATTGAGGCTTATGGGCAAAGTCTAGATTTGAATCGAGCGATTGCGCGTTTCAATGGTCCATTGGCAAATCCAACTTTAGATATAGACGCAAACAAAAATGTTCAGGGTAGTATGGTTGGAGTACGTGTTACAGGGACTGCGACATCTCCAAACATTCAGGTTTATAACGATGCAGGTCTATCTGAGCAAGAAGCATTGAACGCGCTCGTTACTGGGCGTATTAATGAAGGTTCGAGTGGTTTAAGTAATGCAGAAGGCTTTAAGTCTGATGTAAATAACACCATTGCCGCTGCGGGTATCAGTATGGGCTTGGGTGGTACACGAGCTTTAACTAACCAGATTGGACGTACTTTTGGTTTAAGTGGATTAGCTTTAGATGCACAAGGTACAGGGGATGATACGCAAGTAAGTTTAACGGGCTATATCACACCGGATCTGTTTATTCGTTATGGTGTCGGTGTGTTTACGCCAGTGAACAAGCTTACGTTGCGTTATCAAATGAACCGCCGTTTATATCTAGAAGCAAGTCAGTCTTTAGAAAGAGCGATCGATTTATTCTACAACTGGCGTTTCTAAATGTATGAATTAAAAGCTCACTCCAAGTGGGCTTTTAATTTAATAACACCTTCATAAGATTTAAAAAATTGAATATTTATTATATGAACCATGGTTTGTTTTCAAAGGAACCAAATCTTGAATATGGTTCTGATTAAAGAAAATTCACTTGAAAATTGCTGTTTTATAAATTAGTTTTCAGAAACATTAAATGAAATTAGATTGATAATACCTTGTTGATAAGTGCAAATAAGGTGAATTTTTCAAGGAAATAAACGTGAAAATAGATACTTATATTGAAATAAAATATGGCAAGGACAACGATACAAATATTAAATATCGTGGGCTAATTCAAAAATTAACAGCAACATTGTCGTTGACGCTTTTATCATTTGGATGGTGCTCCACTGTAAATGCTGCACAGCAACAAATCGCTTTAGTAGGGACATGGACATCGATTCCTGATGCACCGCTTGTGCAAAAACCAAAACAAGCCAGTGAAGGTTTGTACCAGCTTCAAGTTAATAGCGATGGGACTTTAACTCCTGTTAAGGTGTTGAAAATGAAAAGTCCTTCTTGGATTGTGAAATCTAAAGATGGCCGTTTTGCATATACCACTAATGAAGAAAATGATGGAGCGGTAACTGCGTTATCAATTCAAAACGGAAAGGTGAAGGTGTTGAACACAGTGAATAGCCATGGTGGACATCCAACACACGCATCAATCAGTTTAGATGGTAAATTCCTGTTTGTGTCGAACTATTCGGCATTCGATAAAGGTCGTGGTGGGGTGGCTGTTTTGCCAATTTTGCCAAATGGCCATTTGGGTGAAATGGTTCAAAATATTGTTTTTAGCGAAGGTTCTGGTCATGTTAAAGGTCGTCAAGAGAGTGGTCATGCACATTCGACAACTTTCAGCCCAGATGGCAAGTATTTATATGCGAGCGATCTTGGAAATGACAAAGTCTATACCTTTCGTTATAACCCGAATAAGCCTCAACCACTCGAAGCGGATAGTAGTCGAGATGTGACCTTTACGCACGGTTCTGGCCCGCGCCATATGGTCTTTTCACCAAATGGCAAATATGCCTACATTACCGCAGAAATGCGAAGTGAAATTGTGACATTTAACGTACAAGATGGTCATTTGAAAAAAGTAGCTGAGCTAAAACTAATTCATGAGGACAAAACACCTGAATTTAAGAGTGCGAGTGGAATTATCCTCAGTCCAAATGGCAAATATGTGATTGCTGCCAATCGTGGTACAGACAACAAACTTTTGGTATTTAAAATTCAACAAAATGGATTGCTAGGTAAGCCAACAGTTTATAAAGCGAATGGTATTGAACCACGGGCTTTCTCATTCGATGCATCTGGTAAATACCTATATGTGACAAACGTTTTTAGTAATAACATTAGTTTATTTTGCTTTGATGCAAAAAATGGCACCTTAAAACCTGCTGGTGATGCAGCAAAAATACCAACACCTACGGATATTAAATTTTTTAATTAACCCGAAACATTAAACTGACATTTCTAATGCTTGATATAAAAAGACCGAGGGTTTTCTATCTCGGTTTTTTTTATGGCAATTTTTGCAAAAATGATGATTTTCCGTATGATATCAACAGCAATAATTAGTGTAGTGAAATGATGAAAAAGATTTTATTGATTGCAATGAGTTTGTTCTTTGTCGGTTGTTCAGAAAAGAAGCCATTAACACCCGAAGAGCAGTGGCATGGCTTTTGTACTAGCGTAGGAAATGCGGCTAGAAGTATTGTTTTTGATCGCCAGCAAGCAATTGAAAAAGCTCAAGCAGTTGAGCATGCAAATAAAATTGAAGATGATGTTACGAAAAAGTTCATTCTTAATGTTATTGAAAAAGTTTATGCAATTCCAAAAGAAGAACTGACAAAAGATTCTCAAGCACTCCAAGAAAAAGTTAGAAAGCAAGCGATGGATGAGTGTTTGGCAACACCTCATGACAAAATGCCAAAATATAAATCGTTCTAATTGGGTAAGGTTATTGAATTTCCTCTCATCTGAGGCTATTCCGCTTAAAAATAGCCCAGATTTGGCTAATATGCTTATTATTTGTACATGGGTATTTAGATACAAAATAATGGGCATCACGGAGAAACACCCCGTTTTCATTAACTTTTACCTTGAACTCTAGTAAACTTTTGTAGTCCATATTACTTGTGAAGCTTTTTAAGAAAGCTGGAATTTGCAAGTAATTTTTCAAAAAAAGAGGAATGAACACCGTGCTAGAAGCTTACCGCCAACACGTTGAAGAACGTGCCGCACTCGGAGTCCCACCGAAGCCACTTGATGATGCTCAAACAGCTCAGCTTGTTGAACTATTAAAAAATCCACCAGCAGGCGAAGAAGCGTTTTTGGTTGATTTGCTTGAAAACCGTGTTCCTGCAGGTGTTGACCAAGCAGCTTACGTAAAGGCAGCGTTCTTGGCAGCGATTGCAAAAGGCGAAGCAACTTCATCACTCGTTTCTAAAGAGCGTGCAGTTTACTTACTTGGCACAATGCTTGGTGGTTATAACGTAGCACCACTCGTTGAGCTTCTTGACAATGCTGAACTTGCAGGCCTAGCTGCTGAAGCGTTAAAGAAAACACTTCTTGTATTTGATGCATTCCATGACGTAGCAGATAAAGCAAAAGCGGGTAATGCCAATGCTAAAGCTGTTTTACAATCTTGGGCAGACGCAGAATGGTTCACAAGCCGTCCTGACGTTCCAGAAGAAATTAAAATCACTGTGTTCAAAGTAACTGGTGAAACAAATACTGATGACTTGTCTCCAGCACAAGATGCTTGGAGCCGTCCAGATATCCCACTACACGCCAATGCAATGTTGAAAAACGAGCGTGATGGTATCAATCCTGAAAAACCAGGTGAAGTTGGCCCGTTAAACCAAATCAAAGAACTCATCGCGAAAGGCAACCAAGTTGCTTATGTGGGTGACGTTGTTGGTACAGGTTCTTCACGTAAATCTGCAACTAACTCTGTACTTTGGTTCTTCGGTGACGAACTTCCACACATTCCAAACAAAAAAGATGGTGGTGTGTGCTTAGGTTCTAAAATCGCTCCAATTTTCTTTAATACAATGGAAGACGCAGGTGCATTACCTGTAGAAATCGACGTTGCTAACATGAACATGGGCGACGAAGTAGTATTGAAAATTGACCATGCTGCTGCAAAAGTTACTGCTTTTAAAGATGGCGTACAAATTTCAGAAGCAGAACTTAAAACTCCAGTACTTTTAGACGAAGTACGTGCTGGTGGTCGTATTAACTTGATCATTGGTCGTGGTTTAACAACTAAAGCACGTGAAGAATTAGGTCTTGAACCTTCTACATTGTTCCGTACACCTGTACAACCTGCTGACACTGGCAAAGGCTTCACGCAAGCTCAGAAAATGGTTGGCCGTGCATGTGGTTTAGCTGAAGGTCAAGGTATCCGTCCGGGTACTTACTGTGAACCTAAGATGACTACAGTGGGTTCTCAAGATACAACTGGTCCAATGACTCGTGACGAGTTAAAAGACTTAGCTTGCTTGGGCTTCTCTGCTGACTTGGTAATGCAGTCTTTCTGTCATACTGCTGCATATCCAAAACCAGTTGACGTAACTACTCACCATACATTACCTGACTTCATCATGAACCGTGGTGGTGTATCTTTACGTCCAGGTGACGGTATTATCCATTCGTGGTTAAACCGTATGTTACTTCCAGATACAGTAGGTACTGGCGGTGACTCACATACACGTTTCCCAATCGGTATTTCATTCCCAGCGGGTTCTGGCCTAGTTGCGTTCGCAGCTGCAACTGGTGTTATGCCACTTGATATGCCAGAGTCTGTACTTGTTAAGTTCAAAGGTAAAATGCAACCTGGTATCACTTTACGTGACCTTGTACATGCAATTCCTTACTACGCGATTCAAGCGGGTGACTTAACTGTAGAGAAGAAAGGTAAGAAAAACATCTTCTCTGGTCGTATCCTTGAGATCGATTTATCAGAAATGGAAAATGACTTGACTGTTGAGCAAGCATTTGAACTTTCTGATGCATCTGCTGAACGTTCTGCTGCTGGCTGTTCAATCACACTTTCTGAAGAGAAAGTTGCTGAATACTTACGTTCTAACATCACTATGTTGAAGTGGATGATTTCTGAAGGTTATGGCGATGCTCGTACTATGGCGCGCCGTGCTGAAAACATGCAGAAGTGGTTAGAAAACCCAAGCTTGTTAAAAGCTGATGCTGATGCAGAATACTTAAAAGTTTACGAAATCGATCTTGCTGACATCAAAGAACCAATTCTTTGCTGCCCGAACGATCCAGATGATGCGAAACTTCTTTCTGACGTTCAAGGCGACAAAATTGATGAAGTATTCATCGGTTCTTGTATGACTAACATCGGTCACTTCCGTGCAGCGGGTCAGTTACTTGATAAAGTACCAAGTGGTTCATTAACTACTCGTTTATGGTTAGCTCCACCAACACGTATGGACGAGCACCAATTAATGGAAGAAGGCTTGTATAACATCTATGGTCGTGCTGGTGCGCGTACAGAGATGCCAGGCTGTTCACTTTGTATGGGTAACCAAGCACGTGTAGCGCCGAATACAACATGTGTATCGACTTCTACTCGTAACTTCCCGAACCGTTTAGGTCAAGGTGCAAATGTTTACTTAGCTTCTGCTGAACTTGCATCTGTAGCTGCGGTTCTTGGTAAATTACCAAGCCCAGAAGAATATCAACAGTATGCGTCGCAAATCGACAGCGCATCTGCTGACATCTACAAATACTTAAACTTCGACAAGATGAGCGAATATACTAAAGAAGCTGATCAAGTTGATACTAAGAAAATTTCTGCTGCTCAATTGACTTAATGAGCTAGGAACAAGAAAAGCCTATCGGCTTTTCCCTAGCGCAAGAGCAAAGCTATGCTTTGCTTGAGCAAAAAGATAAAATAAGGGCTGATTAATCAGCCCTTATTTTTATAATAATGAAAAGCATTGTAAATATAGAAGATAATATTCTTGATTTAGAAAAAATTCTTTATAAAGAACAAAATCTTGAAGAGTTAAATAGCTTAATTCAAAAATTATTTTCTAGGATATTAAAAGCGTATCCTTATATAAAATTGCCAATGTTTTCTATAATTCCAACAAAGGATCTAGAATTTACTGTTTGGTATCAAAATCCAAATGCTATTACTGAGACCTTATTAATTAAGCAGAATAATTTCGAAGCATATATATGGAAAAGTTCTGATCAGAAATGGTATTTAGATGATTTGTATTCTGAACCACATCAAATTGCCAAAAAAATAATAGAACGTATTCCTATGTTTCATTCTATTCCTGAAAATCCTAGAGAGGTAAAGTATCTATTGGAAATAGGGATAATACATTTTGATCCTAAATTCTTTCCAAAATTTTCTGAAATAAAACTTGAAGATACCCATGAGATTCTGACATGGGATGATCGTTTCTTATTGATAGGCACCCGACTCAATAACCTTAAAATCTATAGTCATGAAGAGTGGAAAGATTTGATTGATAGAGAAAACTACTATTTAGAGTAAGAGAATATTTTATGGCACTTGAACATAATTTTGTTTTATTAAATAAGAATAAGTACTCTTACGATGAATTTTGTGAGCTTGCTGGTAAGATTTATTATTTAAGTTTAGAGGAACACTCCTATTCGTAAGAAATATCCCTCAACTTTAAGTCACCAATAACCCAATACTTTCCACCAAAGTCCGCCAATTACTACAAAAATAATGATATTAACCACGCCCATGACAAAGCTAGCTTTCCACCATTCATCAAGTGGGGTGTAGCCTGAACCAAACCCAACCGAGGAAGTTCCAGTCGCATAATGGGCTAATGCCATGAGGCTGCTACCATCATTAAAGCAAACAATATTGGCGGTGAACCGAGTAAAAGTTTCGCCGTATAAAAGACTACAAACATTGCGGTAATATGTGCCGTGCTGCTAGCAAATATAATGATAAAAAAATTCAAAAACCTTAAAAATAAATAGCGGTAATTACAAGTTTTCATTTCTATGGAAAAGATAATTCTTTTAAAGTTAAGTATCTCTTGATTCAAATGAAGATTGTTAAGTTTTATTTTAAAATTGTGGCTTTGAAAATGATATCAGAATTATACATTCTCTATATGGGTATCAGTTTAATAAATAGTACTTAGTATTGTTAATTTTAAAAAAAGTCATAAAGATATTTATTTAAATTAATATATCCTCATATTATTTTTTAGAAAATTTTAAAGATTAAAAAATAAATTTTATATCTAGATTAAGCTATAAAGGGTATAAAAATTATTAAATAAAATAATTTAAATATATTATTGGGTAAAAAACAGTCTTTCTGAGTTTTAATTTCTATTAAAAGTGTGAATTGGTTCATGAGTTTATTTAAAAATACTACATATATCATTTTTTAATTTGATCCATATAAAATTAAATATAGTACTAGAAGTTAACTGGTGTTTTGTTTTAAAATAATTAAATGAACTTAAAAATAATTAAAAAAAATATAAGTATTTTATATAGGGAATTTGAGAATGTTAAAGACGGTAGTTGAATTTAAATTTGATGATTATCAATCATCTGAGCAAAAGGTGCATTCCAATGAAGGAGGCGTTTTAGTTCAAAAAACTGAAGATATTGCACAATATATTTTTAGTATATTGAAAAATAGATATCATTTAAATGTCGAGCTATATAGTGAAAACTGGGGGTGGCAAATTGAGATTCCTTTGCCTGAAATAACCATGCATCTTGGAATCAGTGTCTATAAAGAATATAGCAATGGATTTGCAGTTTTTATCTCTCCGAATACACCTATTTTAAGAAAGTTTTTATTTAGAAAACTTGATATTACCCATCATATTATGGTGCTGCAAAATTATATAAATATTATCTTAAAATCACACCCAGGGATCTATGATGTGTTGTGGTGGCAAGAAAATGAATTTCGATGTCTAGCAGCGATTTGAAGTGGGAAAAGTGAAAAATTTTAAATATTGAAGTGAGTGAAGGAAAATTTATTAAAGACTATATTGGTGAATAGAGGGCGAGAGCTTACTATATCTTCAATATCAAGTGGTCAGATCAATATGCAAAATTCAGCTTGGAAGGAATTGCGTAAGTTCTTCTATAATAATCTTCATAATCATGACTATGAAACTACGATAAGTAGATGTATTAATTATTTTTTAGTTGTTTTGATTGTTGGTAATGTCGCTGCTGTTTTATTAGAAACAGTAAATGATTTATACACAAGTTACCATGCTTGGTTCGACTATTTTGAAGTTATTTCAATTGCAGTTTTTAGTATTGAATATTTATTAAGATTGTGGAGTGTTGCAGATCGAGATACGACACAATCTGCATGGAAAATCCGCTTGAACTGGATGAAAAGCGGGGAAGCAATTATTGATTTGATGGCAATTTTACCTGCTTATCTCAATTTCTTTGTACGAATTGATCTTCGTATGCTCAGAATCCTACGGTTACTTCGTTTATTAAAATTGACACGGTATTTTATCTCCCTACAGATATTGTTGTGTGTGATTAAACGTGAGAAAGGGTCTTTTCAGGCAGTTATCTTTATTTTAATTATTATGATTATTATGACTGCTTCTGGCATTTATGTGGTTGAAAATAAAGCTCAACCAGAAGCTTTTAGTTCAATACCTAAATCTATGTGGTGGGCAGTGGTTACTTTAACTACAGTAGGTTATGGCGATGTGACCCCAGTCACCAGTTTAGGAAAGTTACTAGGCGCACTGATTACCATTTTGGGTGTTGGTATTGCAGCGTTACCAGCCGGTATTTTAGCATCTGGGCTTGCAAATGAACTTAATCAACGTAATCAAAGACTAGAGCAAGAATTTCGTGAATTACTTCAGTTACGAGGTATTGATATTTTACATGATGAAGCTGAAATAGAACGGATTCGCCAAAAAGTAGGCCTGCCAAAAGAACAGGCGCATAATCTGATTATTCAAATTATGCGAGAAAAAGTATTAGAGCAAGAAGAGTCGGTTAGAGAGCAAAAATGTTATTGCCCTCACTGTGGCGGAAAGCTAACTGATTAGAAATAATGAGTTAGCATCTTCTTTGATTAAATTTTCTTACTTGCTTTCTCTACGGCAAATGCAATAAGTAAAATGATAAGACCACCGAGGCTCAAGACAAAACCAACCCAGATTGGTGCGATCCAACCCATTTGGTGACTGAGTACCCATCCACCAAGAAATGCACCTAATGCATTGGCCATATTAAAGGCAGAGTGATTGAGAGATGCTGCTAATGTTTGAGCATCTCCTGCTACATCCATTAGACGAGTTTGCAAAGCTCCGCCTAACCCCATTACAGTGAGACCAATCAAAAATAATGAAGCAATAGCAGTATAGATATTGCTCATTAAGAAACTAGCAACAACAAAAGCGATAGCTGAGCTAATGAGTACGCCTACAATCGTTTTGTTCAGGTTTTTATCTGCAAGCCATCCAGCTGCTAAGCCACCAATAACCATACCGCTACCCCAAATAGCTAAAGCGATAGGGACAATTTGGATATTTACTTGTGTATATTCAGTCAAAATAGGTGAGACATAGCTGTAAACAGAAAACATGCCTCCAAAACCGATGGCGCCTACCGCTAGTGTTAACCACATGTTGATATTTTTAAGGCCAGCTAATTCTGTTTTTATACTTGCTTTTGCTTGGACTGGGATATTAGGTACAAAGAAGCCAACAGCAATTAAAGTAAGAAAAGCAATGGTTGCTGAAAACTCAAAACCAGCTCTCCAGCCAAAATTTTGACCTAACCAAGTTGCCAGAGGTACACCAATCACAGTTGCAACTGTAAGACCCATCATCATTTGAGCAACAGCAGATGCTCTTCGCGATGGACCCGCTAGTTCAGCTGCAACTAATGCTCCGACTCCAAAATAAGCTCCGTGTGGTAAACCAGCAATGAAACGTGAGATTAAAACAGTTTCGGGGGTATGAGCTAAAGCGGTACAGGCATTTGCAATGCCATAAAAAAGCATTAAGCCGAGCAATAAAGTTTTTCTAGGAACTTTGGCTCCAAGAATAGCGATGATAGGAGCGCCAATCACTACACCTAAAGCGTAGGCACTAATAAAGTGGCCAGCTTCTGGTACTGTAATATTTAAATTATTTGCAATTTCCTGAATCAGTCCCATTGCGACGAATTCGGTGGTTCCAATACAAAAACCACCTACAGCCAGTGAGAAAATTGCTAAAAAGAGTGAATAGTGTTGATGTGCAGAAGAAAGAGGGGATTGCGGGGACGCCATAATAAATTAAGAAGAGACTCAAAAAAGGAAGTATAAGGGAAAAGAGTGCAGAATAATAAAAACAAAAATTAAGATCGCCGAGGCTAAGTACAAAAACAACCAGATAAGGGTGATCCAAACCATTTGGTTAAGAACTCAACCACTTTCTTTTTGAATAAAAGATCAGAGAATTTTAAACTTGAATATTAAATGATAATAATAATGATTTTTATTTATGTATACTGTAGCTGCTATTTTTTGTCTGAAAACTTTCACCGTTGTGTACAACAGGATTTTGTAATAATGAATAAATTTTTAATACTTTCTCTTGCATTCGCATGTAGCTATAGCTTTGCTCATGAACCTTATGTAGCACCGTTAGCTTATAAAACTGAACAGACTCAAGTACCCGTAATTGCAGGTTATGCCGAAGAAGCATTAAATAGTGAATATGCTTTAAAGGATGCCAACCTTACCGTAATTACTCCTAAAAATGAGCTTAAGACCGTTAAGCCAGAAGCTTTACACAAGTCTGTAACTGTTTTTGATGTAGATTTGCCAGACGAGGGAACGTATATTCTTCAAACTCAAGCAAGTTATCCTTTAAGCTATGTATATGACCAAAAAACATGGCATTTATTTTTTGATATGCCAGCTGATAAAGCCCCACCAAAAGCAGAACGCGAATATTTGATTCCAGCTGACCTTAAAACAAAAACAATTAAAACAGAGCAAGTAACACGAGAGTGGACATTGCAAAGTTATCTTTCTAAAGGAAAAGTTTCAGATATTCAACTTCCGAATACACCAATAAAAGTTAATTTTTCTGTACACCCAAACCTGATAAAAGCTGCTCAATCGATTAAGTTATCTGTAACTGAAAAAGGACAGCCTTTAGCTTATGCTGAAGTTAATTTAAGAGAAAAAGGCACAACTGATAAACAAGCACAGCCATTTAAGGCAGATAATAAAGGGCAAGTTGAGCTCAAATTTCCAAAAGCTGGTGAGTATTTATTGGAAGTAACAACACCAGTAGATTTAAAACTAAAGCCTAAAAATCAAAACTATACAATTGTTAGCTTAAATGTGTTGGCCCAATAACTTTTAGCATTAATTAAAATTAGATCCAATACGGGTCTAATTTTAATTAGGGAGCAGAAATATATTCAATAACATAGGGAAGGAAGGGAGCTATCTCAATTTTAAAATTATAAGAATTCAACTAATAAAAAATAGTAAAATAAAATTCATGTTGAAGTTGACTAATTAATTTTGTGATAAGATGAATAGTATTCATTAGTAAGAATTTATCTAAAGTTGATCGATTTTTTGAAAAATAAAGATGAGATTAGAGCATTTATAGATAAATCTATTTTTCAAGCGTGGAACCATGTTAGAAATTCGTCATCTTAAAACCTTAGTTGCCTTGCGTGAACACGGTTCATTGGTCTCGGCAGCAAATGACCTTTGCTTAACGCCTTCTGCTATTTCTCATCAGTTAAAAGAATTAGACCATTGGTATGGGGTAGAGGTTGTTAATCGTCGCAGCAGACCTGTTAGTTTTTCTAATGTAGGGCAGCGCTTACTCAAGTTAGCCGATGACGTTTTGCCACAAATTCAGATTACTCACAGTGATATCACGCGTATTGTCCATGGACAGACTGGCAGAATTATTTTTTCATCGGAATGCCATAGTTGCTTTGACTGGTTAATGCCGTTATTAAATCAATATCGACAGCAATATCCAGATGTTGACTTAGATTTTGCTTCAGGTTTTGAAGCAAATCCGCATGAACTTTTACAAAATGCAGAATTTGATTTGCTCATTACAGCAGATCCAATTGCATTAAAAGGAATTGAATATTTCCCAATTTTTGAATATGAATCACGTTTGGTCTTATCAAACACGCATCCATTGGTACGTGCTGAAAATATTACAGTTCAAGAGTTAGCGGAAGAAGTTTTAATTACTTATCCAGTTGATAAGCATCGTTTAGATATTATGTCCAAACTTTTCATTCCTGCGAATATTCAGCCTAAACAAATAAGAACAACAGATTTAACTCAAATGCTTATTCAGCTTGTAGCAAGTGGTCGAGGCATTGCTGCATTGCCTGATTGGGTAGTGAATGAATATGAACAAAAGGGATGGGTCACAAGCCGCCGTTTAGATTGTGTTTCATCTACAGGCTTAAGACGAACTTTATATGCGGGCTATCGAACTGAAGAAAAAGAGAAAAGTTATTTTGAAGGTTTCTTGAAGCAATTGGAAAAGTTCTCTTTAAAACGAAACTCCTATTATTCTGGTTAAAGTAAATAATTTAGCCTAAGTATAAAAAGGTGCTTAATTGCACCTTTTTTAATATCGACACTTTATTTACCAATAAATAAGGAAAGTAAACCCGCTGCAATAAGAGGTCCGACTGGTACACCACGAAGTAAGGCCACGCCTGCAACTGTACCAATGAGTAAGCCTGCAACAACATCAGGCTGGCTTGACATAAGTTTTACTCCACGGCCGCCTAGCCAAGCGACTAACAAACCAATTGCGATAGCAACAAGTGATTTAATACTAATAAATGATTTTAAAATAGTCTCCCCACTGAGCTTTCCACTCGCAATGGGAGTGAGTACGCCAATCGTTAAAATAAGAATTCCTAAATTAAGACCATGTGCTTGAATGTAAGGGAAGAATTCACTTAAAGGTGTGATTTTAACGACAATCAGTACACCCGCTGCAATGGTTACAGCCGCATTTTGACTTAATAAACCGCAGACAAGCAGAACTAGTAAAACAACTAAATTAACATCAAATTGGGCAAGCATGAGAAGCAGAAATGGAAGTAAATAAAATGGAATTGTATAATATTTAAGAGCGGTAATGTGAAAGCTTTAAAAGATACAGCCGATTTCAGATCTTATTTTTAATAAAAATTCATTGTATATCTCTCAATGATAAAGAGTTTTAGTTCTTGGTTACGCTTGGAAACAATGTTATGTAAATTAACAAGTTAAAAGTTATAGTTTTAAAAAAATGTGATATAAAAATAGTCATTACTCATGAGTGCAGGACATTTTTATGGATATTATAGATATCAAAATTAAAGATCAGTTTGATCAGATACATAATGCAAAAGCTCAACTAAAGAAAAATTTAGTTGAACATGAAAATGAATCTTTAAAATTAAGTCAGCGTATTGAGCATATTATTGTTGATAATGAAATTATTTTACCTACTACAGAATTGTTATTTGAAAGTGAGCAGAATGAAAATATTTATCGGGTCATTGAAGAGTAGGGTGTGAATTGAATTAAGTAAATGCAAAGAGCTGCTCGTAGCGTTTAGTAAAAAGTGGAAACTACGTTAAAATGACGGCTTAGTTCTAATGAGAAAACTTCATGCTGCTGGAAAAAATTTTACAATCTCAAGGGTTTGGTTCACGTAAATATTGTCAGCAGTTAATAAAAAACGGATCTGTAAGTGTTGATGGAGAGGTTGCTGATGATCTAAAGAAGCAATTCTCTCCTGAAAATTTAGAGTTTTCTCTTTTTGGACAAACTTATCAATATCGAGAAAAAGTTTATATTGCTTTAAAAAAACCAAAAGGCTTTGAATGCTCACACCAACCTCAGCATCATCAAAGTGTTTTTAGTCTTTTACCTGAAATCATGATTCATCGAGGTGTGCAGGCGATTGGTCGTTTAGATCAAGATACAACCGGTTTACTCTTAATTACCGATGATGGTAAATATCTTCAAGCTTTAACTCATCCTCGTAAACATGTTCCGAAGGTTTATCATGTTACGACTATAGACCCGGTCACGCCTGAGCAAATTGAAATGTTAGCTCAAGGGGTGAGCTTACATCAGGAAAAAGGTATTTTTGCTGCAACTGATGTAGAAATATTGGAAACTCATCAATTAACGATGACCATTCATCAAGGCGTTTATCACCAAGTCAAAAGAATGATTGCCGCTGTAGGAAACAAAGTAGAAGCGTTGCATCGCCATCAAATAGGGCAATTGGCTATACCTGAAATTGCAGAGGGAGAATGGATTTATTTATCTGAAGAGCAAAAACATCTCGCCCAAAATATTACTTAAGAAAGCAATGAAATGTTTGGAATTCACTGTCCCGAATAAAGCCCATTTGTTCATATAGGCGATGAGACTCATGGTTATTACTTTGAGTTTCTAAACTAATTCGCAAAGCATTTTCTTGTTTTGCAAATAAAATTGCTGTATCGATTAGCTGTTTAGCCGAACCTTGACGACGGAAAACGGGTGTAACATATACATCATCTAAAATATAGTAAGTTGAGCAAGCAACTGAAGAAAAACCTAAATAGAGTAAAATAAAACCTGTGATTTTATCGTCTTTAATATGAATGAAAAACACACTTTCTCTATTCTCAAAACGCTGCTTGAGAAAGTGAAGTGATTCATTAAAATTAGAAGAGGCCCCATAAAATTGGCGGTATTCATCAAATAAAACGGCGAGTTGCTCTAAATCTTCAAAAGTCGCTCGTCTAACGATCATTTGGCACTCCTTGTAACTTATCATTATGTTTTTACAAAGAGAGCATAACCAAAAAAAGAGCTTTTTGACGTTAAAACTTGTTTATAAATGCAACAGTGTTAAATTTTGTCGCTTTCACCAAGAAGAGCATTTAGTTCTTCAAATAAATCTTCATGATCATCATCTTCAGCTAAAGTTGATGAATTTGGGTTTAATGATGATACTTTCGCTTTTCTCAGCTTTAATAATTGTTCCATATTAATCGTCTGATTTTCAATTGCAAACGGAATGGATTTAGTTAATACGACCTGTTTAAAAAAAAGTCGTACCGCTTGGGCAGGGGTAATTCCCAATTGTTTAAAAACAGCAAACGCCTGTTTTTTCTCTTGGGAGTCCAGTCGAACCTGATAAACTTCTGTTTTTCGCATGAATAACAAAACCAAATGATTTTTAATTTTTAGAAATTTATTTTAAACCATTGCAATGTAATTTCAATGTTTTTCGGCATAAAATACAATCTTTTTGTCATTACGCTTACATTACAATGTCAATTCAAACTTGGAATTAAAAGACATTTCCTCTTTTGTTAGCGGATCTAGAAATGAAATATGCTTAGCTAGAAGCTGCAATGACTCTGAGAAATCCTCTTCAGCCTTGTGCTGAACCGTGGGGTAAAATGGATCATTTTTAATCGGAATTTCTAAATAATTAAGATGTACACGAAGCTGGTGTTGCTTACCAGTAGTTGGTGTTAAACGGTATTTAGCCCAAGTTTGGTTGTGCTCAATAAGCTCAATATATGTTTGGCTATTTGCTTGAGCATTGGCCACAACTTGCATGGTGTAAAAAGGAGTACCTTTATCTAAATGCAAACATAGTGTTTGGGGGAGTTTTAATTCTTTTTTATAAGGTGCGACTGCGTGATAAATTTTATTGACTTGACGCTCTGCAAATAATTGTTGATAAACACCACGAGATTCAACCCGTTTGCAAAATAGAACTACCCCAGCAGTTTCACGGTCTAATCGATGTATCGGTGTTAAAAATTCATTGCCAGTCTGTTTTTTTAGTCGAACTAATAATGTTTCTTGCACATATTGTCCGGTTGGACTAATTGTTAAAAAATGAGGTTTATCGACCACCAGTAAGTCATCATTTTCAAATAAAATTCGATGTTCGAAAGGAACATGGGGCTCATAGGCAAGAAATCGATAATAAAAAATATGCGTATTGCTTTGATATGGACTATCTAGTGTTAATTTTTGTCCATTTGCCTCATAAATAAGCCCATCTTGAAATCGTTGTTGCCACTCTTGTACTTTAATATGTTGAAAATGTTGGCATAGATACTCATAAATAGTTTGAGTATTTGTTTGTGCAGGAAGATAGACTTGGCTTGCGCTCACCCCATCAATCATGGGCGGTAGAAATTCGTTTGGACTAGACATAAAAAATGTAAATATGTAAGAGAATTGATATAAAAAAAGCCAACTTCTAGGGCTTGAGTAGGCTTTTAAGGCAGGGCAATGTTATCATATCGATTATTTTGAATCATGTTATGTGTGCTATGTCGTATTCATTGAAATTGGTCTTAAATCATGAAGAAGATACTGGGCGTCTAGCTCAAGCGTTGGCGCAACATGTTCAGTCGGGTGTGATTTATTTAATTGGAGATTTAGGTGCGGGTAAAACCACACTTACGCGCTATTTCTTACAGGCTTTAGGTCATAAAGGCTCGGTTAAAAGTCCAACCTATACGCTGGTTGAGCCGTATAAAATCAATGACAAAGAAATTTTTCATTTTGACTTATATCGTTTGAATGACCCTTATGAACTTGAATTAATGGGAATCCGTGATTATTTAGATGTCACAGACGCATTATTTTTATTTGAATGGCCATCAAAAGGTGGTGATGAAATTCCTCAGGCCGATATCATCATCGATATTCAAAAGTCAGAGGATGAGTTGAGTCGTTTTGTAACTTTAACTTTACCCACAGAACATTTGTATCAGACTTTGCAGGAACAGCTTCATGACTGATGAAAAGCTAACACAACGTCGTATCCATACACTAGACGCAGCGTTAGCCAACCAGATTGCTGCTGGTGAGGTGATTGAGCGTCCTTCATCTGTTGTTAAAGAATTATTAGAAAACTCTATTGATGCTGGTGCAACTGAGCTCATTGTACGGATCGCTCAAGGTGGTTCGACCCTCATAGAAATTATTGATAATGGGCATGGTATTCATTCTGAAGATTTGGCATTGGCCGTCATGCGCCATGCGACAAGTAAAATTAAAACTGCAGAAGATTTACACGCGATTGTAAGTTTGGGATTTCGCGGGGAGGCACTTGCTTCGATTGCCGCAGTTTCAAGATTGACATTGACCAGTAGCCAAGATGAAAGTGGTATTGGCCATCAGGTTGAAGTCAATGGCACAGCCTTTGATCATCAAGAAGTACAAGCTGTTGCTGCTCAAAAGGGAACTCACATACGTGTTCAGGACTTATTTTTTAATGTACCGGCACGCCGTAAATTTTTAAAGAAACCAACGACTGAATTTGGTCATATTGAAGAGATTGTTCGTCGTCTGGCTTTAACACATTTTGATATACGTTTTGTGCTTGAACATAATGATAATATTAGAATTAATTTACCTATAGCAGATAGCGGTGAGTTACGTTTTCAGCGAGTACAGCAATTATTAGGTTCGCAATTTGTACAAAATGCATATTGGATGGATGCCGAAAGTATTAGCATGCGTTTATCGGGTTGGCTTGGCCATCCTTCAGATGCACGTGCGCAGGCTGATATGCAATATGTCTATGTAAATGGACGTATCGTCAAAGATAAAACGATTTCACATGCGCTACGTATGGCATATGACGGTATTTTACATGGACATCAACATTCATCTTATTTACTGTTTTTAGAAGTTGATCCTGAAAATATTGATGTAAATGTTCATCCTACAAAACATGAAATCCGGTTTTTAAATCAAAGAGAAGTGCATGAGTTTGTAAGGCATTATGCAAAAGAAACTCTGTCGCAATTTCAGACAGCGAGCGCTGATTTAGCTCAAGCGATGAAAGTGGATGAAACCTCAGATTATTCTGTACAGCCTCAACCTAAATATCAGGAACAATTTACGCTGCATCGTGCAAATGAAGCTTTAAATCCAGATAATGAAGCGCGAACTCAGAATGCATCGACAGAGCTATTAACTGATTTTAATGCTAGCCGTCCACAAACTATTCATTATGCCGATCAAACGCCAAAATATAATGGATCTCCTCAGCTAAATAATGCGTTAAAGACATACTTGGCGCCACTGCGTGATCAGCCCGCTAACTTTTCCGTGAATGAAAATATTGAGCCAGTAGCTAAGGTCGATGAATTTCCATTAGGTATCGCAATTGCACAACTTCATGGAATTTATGTTTTAGCGCAAAATACAGAAGGGCTAATTATTGTTGATATGCATGCAGCGCATGAGCGAATTTTATTACAACAAATGAAAAATGCTTGGGACAAACCAGAGTTTTGGACGTCTCAGCAGTTGCTTATCCCTAAAGTCATTTCTATTAGCCGTATGCAGGCAGTGCGTGTGGAAGAGTTGAAACCTCAACTTGAGCGCTTAGGACTGGAAATTGATTTATATGGGGATGAGCAGATTATTGTTCGGGGAGTGCCAGCCATATTACAAAAAGCTGACTTTGAAAATCTTATTCCTGAACTTTTAAACGATTTAGATCCAAATGATGAAGCACAAGGATTACTTCAAAAAAGAGACGAATTATTAGCTGGAATGGCATGCCATGGGGCAGTGCGTGCACATCGACAACTCAGTCTGTCTGAAATGAATGCTTTACTTCGCCAAATGGAACAAACCGAATTTGCCAGCCAATGTAACCATGGAAGACCAACTTGGCGTGCATTTCCATTATCTCAATTAGATAAATTATTTGCTCGAGGAGAGTAGTTTTACATGTCAAATCAATTGCCCGTCATCAATTTAATGGGACCAACTGCGAGCGGGAAAACCGCTTTGGCATGTGAATTATACGAACGTGGAAATTTTGAGCTGATTTCTGTTGATTCTGCACTCGTTTATAAAGATATGGATATTGGTACTGCTAAGCCAACTCGTGAAGAACAAGCGCTATATCCTCATCATTTAATTGATATTATTACACCTCTTGAAGTTTATTCAGCTGCTCAGTTTGTTGAAGATGCGTGTAAGTTGATTGATGACATGCATTCACGTGGGAAAACTCCTATTTTGGTGGGAGGCACAATGTTGTACTTTAAGTCATTATTAGAAGGCCTATCGAGTAATTTGCCAAGCGCAGATGCCCAAATTCGGGCAGCAATTGAAGAAAAAGGTTTAAATGAAGGGTGGCAGGCTGTTTATGATGAGTTAGCTTCCGTTGATCCTGCTGCGGCTATAAAATTTAATGTGACTGATAAGCAAAGAATTATTCGAGCACTAGAGGTTTATAAGCTTACGGGTGAGCCAATTACTAAATTACAGGCAGAACAACCAAAAAACGTACCATATCGATACATATTTCATAATTATGCTTTACTTCCAGATCGGGTAGAATTACATCAACGCATTGAGCAAAGATTAAGCAAAATGTGGGAAATCGGTTTTTTGAGTGAAGTTGAAGCTCTAATTGAAAAATACGATTTAGATGAAAATTTACCCTCAATGCGTTCAGTGGGTTATCGACAAGCACTAGAATTTCTATTAAAAAGTGATATAAGTCTCAAAAGTAAACGTGAAATGGAGGATAAAGCTTTATTTGCAACACGACAACTTGCCAAACGTCAATATACGTGGTTACGTTCTTTGCAAGAAATACACGATTTTAAAACTTACTTGACGATAAAGCAGGCGAAAGAAGACTTGCGAAACTCTTATGGATAAAGCAAAATTTGCACACTGTCTTTTTATAATTTTTAGTTGAAAAATAAAGATAGTTTTTTTGCGCTGATTTAAAAAATTTTTTTGGAGTTAAAAATGTCTAAAGGTCAAACTTTACAAGATCCGTTCTTAAATTCTCTCCGTAAAGAACGTATCCCTGTTTCTATTTTCCTTGTGAACGGTATTAAATTACAGGGTCATATTGAATCATTTGACCAATATGTTGTTTTATTAAAAAATACTGTAAGTCAAATGGTATACAAACACGCGATTTCAACTGTTGTTCCAGCGCGTAACCCACGCCCAGCAGGCGCACAAGGTACCGGCTTCCCAGCACAAGGTGGCACTCAAGGTGGCTTCGGTGGTCAACCTACTGGTGGCTTCGGTGGCGGCGCTCAAGGCGGCTTCGGTGGCGCTCAAGGTGGCTTCGGTGGCGCTCAAGGCGGTTTCGGTGGTCAAGGCGGCTTCGGTGGTGCTCAAGGTGGCGGCTTCGGCGGTCAAGGCGGCTTCGGTGGTGCTCAAGGTGGCGGTTTCGGCGGTCAAGGCGGCTTCGGTGGTCATCAAGGTGGTTTTGACAACGACACTAAATTTGAAGATGGTCAAGAAGACGAAAATAATCGTTAATTGAAATCTAAAAAGAAACCAGTCAGATAATGACTGGTTTTTTTATGTTTATTTATAGGTGAATTCAAAATATTAAACTCATCCAAGGTCATGATTTGATCGTGGTGACTCAAATATTTAAATAAATAGAGTTGTAAGTCATGTTATTGATATTGGCGGCTGCCTTAAGTAGCGTCTTGGTGTCTATTCTATTAAAAAATTTAAAGAAAAAAGGATATCAACCACTACAGATGATTGCATGGAACTATGCAAGTGCAAGTCTATTTTGCTTTTGGTGGTTTAAACCTAATATTCAACAGGTTTCTATACAACATACACCTTGGTGGTTAATTGTTGCTTTAGGGATAATTTTACCTAGTATTTTCTTGTGTCTTGCTAAATCATTGGAGTATGCAGGAATTGTTAAAACGGAAATCGCGCAACGTCTTTCTGTAGTACTTTCTTTATTAGCTGCTTATTTCTTTTTTCAAGAACAATTTAATACGTTAAAACTATGGGGTATAGGATTAGGTATTTTTGCAGTTTTACTAGTTTTATTTGGACAGCTAAGTTCCGCTTCAGGTCATCAATCCCGGAAATCAATTTTTGCTTTATTGAGCGTTTGGGTTGGCTATGCAGCAGTAGATATTTTATTAAAATACACAAGTAGTTTAGGTCTTCAATTTACACTCACTCTGAATCTTATTTTTATTACAGCTTTTATATTATCAATTTCATATTTATTGGTGCAGAAAACCCAAAAATGGCAGGTTAAAAGTACTATAGCTGGGTTGGTGTTGGGGGTACTTAATTTCTCAAATATTGCTTTATATGTGAAAGCTCATATTCTTTTAAAGGATTCGCCCGCAATTGTTTTTGCAAGTATGAATATTCTTGTTGTGTTATTAGGAATTGCAAGTGGAGTGATTTTATATAAAGAAAAATTAAAATGGCCTACCACTTTAGGTATTTTATTTGGGATAAGTGGCGTGATTTGTTTAGCTAAGGCAATGGCTTTATAGTTCAAGAGAGTTGAATCTCTTGAACTATTCTACTTTTATAAATAGGTAAAAATAACTTCATCTGGTAGGCGTGATTTAGGTAGTTTGGCATTAAAATCGTTTTCACTGCGATAACCTAGGGAAACAATGACTGAACTACGTAAGCCTTTCTCAGTTAAACCTAACTCAGTATTTAAAATCTCTTCATCAAAGCCACCCATTGGGGTTGCATCAATTCCTTCTAAACCTGCAGCAAAAAGTAGTTGCCCAAGAGCAATGAATGTTTGATTTTCCATCCATCCAAATAAATTTTTCTGCTCATTTCGATAGAACTCAACATAGCCATGGCGAGTATCTTTTTGGCCTAATTTAGCTTTTTCATCTTTAAAACGACCACTTAAATCATCTTGTTCAAGTAATTGATTTAAGTATTCAGATGAAATGTCTGTTTTTGTGCAAAATATAAGGGTGTGTGATGACTCAAGCACTTTAGGACCATTGTAAGCATATTTACCGGTTAAGGCTTTCGCTATTCTTTCTTTAGCTGCAAGGTTATCTGCAACGAAAAAGTGCCAAGGCTGTATATTCACTGAAGAAGGTGAAAAACGTAAAATTTCTAATAATTTATTAATTTTTTCTTGAGGAATTTTCTTTTCAGAATCATACGCTTTTGTTGTATAGCGACTTTTAACAGAATTCAATAGGTCCATAGGTCTACTCCATATCAATCTTATGGCAATTGAGAGAATTTAATCTTTGTCATCATACGCTATTTTATTCAAAAACATTTCCTATGTAATTTGATAAAGAAATATAATGCTCATATAAAGTTTTAGTAATCTATTGAAAATGATTGATTTAATGCCACCTGAGGCAAAGAGTAAGTTGCGAGAAACTAGAATTGTTAAAGCCTTTATCATTCTTATATTTGTATTGAGTCTGCTTATTTTATATATTGAGTATCACGATCATGCACATATAAGCTGGAAATTTATATTTATTGCCAGCATGTGTGTGATTTACGATTCTGATTTAAATAAAAAAATTAAAGAATTGAAAGTTGAAATAAAAAGTGACTAATTTCTAGCTAATAATTCCAGACAATCAATTCGAGCTGTTGCGTATTTGAGGAGGGATCAATTTCCAAAATATAAGCCTGATCTTCACGCCAATCGCCAAGAACAATTCGTTGTTTATCTTGCACTTGATGAATTGAAGGGCGATGAGTATGGCCATGAATCAGTGTATCTACATCTGCTAAAGCAGACAGAACTGCTTGCTCATTTACATCCATGATTTCATAGCTTTTTTGCTGTTTATCCGCGGAGCTTCTCTTGCGGAAGCCATTAACCAGCTTAGTGCGAAAACTGAGTGGAGTTCGACGTAAAAGAGCGACTAATAGAGGATTTCGAATAATCTTTTTAAATCTTTGATAAGAAACGTCATCTGTACATAATGCATCGCCGTGTTCTAGACGATATTGATGTCCTGCAATATTGAGGGAATAAATATCAGGGAGTAAGACGCCATTAAATTTATTGAGGAAAATTTGATTAAGAGCAAAATCACGGTTACCGACTTGAAAGTAAACCCGATTTCCTTTTTTGTTAAAGTCTTTTAGGGCCTCAACAATTTCATCAAGCCATGGTGCTGAATAATCATCTCCAATCCAAGCATTAAACCAATCGCCTAAAATGTAGAGTTGAGTATTTTTATCTTGGTAATGCGCCAATAAGTCTAAAAACCCTCGAACGAGTCGAGGGTGTTCAGGTGACAAATGTAAATCTGAGATAAACAGATAAGTCACAGCTTTATCCTAAAATTATTCAGAAATAATTTTAGCAGATTCGATTACAACGTTTTCTAATGGAACGTCAGCGTGATAACCACGGTTGCCAGTGCGAACACCTTTGATCGCTTCAACAACGTCTAAACCTTCAACAACTTTACCAAATACAGCATAACCCCAACCTTGAGCAGTTTTAGAGGTATGGTTTAAGAAAGAGTTATTTTTCACGTTAATGAAGAATTGTGCAGAAGCAGAGTGAGGAGCTTGAGTACGCGCCATTGCAATTGTACCTTCGTCGTTGCTTAAACCGTTATCAGCTTCATTTTCAATTGAGTCACGTGTTGCTTTTTCTTTGAAGTTTTCATCCATACCGCCACCTTGGATCATGAAACCATCAATGACGCGGTGGAAAATAACGCCGTCATAAAAACCGTCACGTACATATTCTAAAAAGTTTGCTACTGTTTTAGGTGCTTTTTCAGCATTCAGTTCAAGAACAATACGACCTTTATTGGTGTTTAATTCGACTTGAGGAAAACTCATTACATTAATCTCCTAAACATGGGCTTATGACCATGGGTTTTTGGTTGAGAGAAGCATAAGCAAACTGTAAACTACAAGGCAAGTAAAAAACGTTAAAATCTTTGTGAAAAATGAAGATAGCGTTTAAATTTTTCGAAATTTTATCTACAAAGAAGTGATTGATACACTATGAAGCCTAATGATGTTGTCTCGAGCCTGCCAAATAACCCGACACCGAATACTCATGCCTCTGTCGATTCTGCGCAGCAAGAACAACAGGCTGGCTTAGATTTTGTTCGCCAAGTCATTACTGAAGACTTGGCTGCTGGTCGCGCAAAGCAGATCGTAACGCGTTTTCCACCAGAACCAAATGGCTATTTACATATTGGTCATGTAAAAGCGATTTGCCTAAACTTTGGTGTGGCTGAAGAGTTCGATGGTTTATGTAATTTACGTTTTGACGATACAAACCCTGATGCTGAAGAACAAGAGTATGTAGACGGTATTGCGAATGATGTGAAATGGCTTGGTTTTAACTGGAATGGTGAGCCACGCTATGCATCAGGTTATTTTGATCAATTATATGCATGGGCTGTTCAATTGATTGAGCAAGGCGATGCCTATGTGGATTTACAATCTCCAGAAGAAATTAAGTTAAACCGCGGTAGTTTTGTTGAACCGGGTAAAAATTCACCATACCGTGATGCATCTGTTGAAGAAAACCTTGCTCGCTTTGAAAAAATGCGCAGTGGTGAATTTAAAGAAGGTGAAGCTGTTCTGCGTGCCAGGATTGATATGGCAAGCCCAAACGTACATATGCGTGACCCAATTTTATATCGCGTATTGCATTCAGAACATCACCAAACAGGTGACAAGTGGAAAATCTATCCAATGTATGACTACGCTCATCCATTGTCTGATGCTATTGAGGGGATTACTCACTCGCTTTGTACATTAGAGTTCCAAGATCACCGCCCGTTTTATGACTGGATTGTAGAAAAAGTAAAATCTGAAGCGGTTCCACATCAGTATGAATCTTCACGTTTAAATGTGGACTACACCATTACATCAAAACGTAAATTACGTAAATTGGTGGAAGGTGGTCATGTGAATGGTTGGGATGACCCACGTATGCCAACTGTAGTCGGTATGCGTCGTCGTGGCTTTACTGCTGAAGGTTTACGTGAATTCTGTAAGCGCGTAGGTGTGTCAAAAACTGACGGTATTGTAGATGTTGCAATGCTTGAGTTTTGTATCCGTCAATCTTTGGAAAATACAGCTTCGCGTGGTATGGCTGTTTTAAGTCCACTTAAAGTGACTTTAACCAATTTACCGGAAGATATGGATCTTAACCATGCTCGTCATCCAAACGTGGATATGGGTGATCGTGTAATTCCTTTAACCAAGGAAATCTATATTGACCGTAAAGACTTTGAGGAAGTACCGCCAAAAGGCTTTAAACGTTTAATTCCTGACGGTGAAGTGCGTTTACGCCATGCTTATGTCATTAAATGTGATGAAGTGATTAAGGATGCTAGTGGTGAAGTAGTTGAGCTGAAATGTTCAATTGACCCTGAAACTTTGGGTAAAAACCCTGAAGGCCGTAAAGTGAAAGGCGTAATTCACTGGGTATCTGCGACTAAAGGCATTCCTGCTGAAGTACGTATTTACGATCGTTTGTTCACAGAAGCAGACCCTGAAACAGGTGATGATTTCTTGGCAAACCTAAATCCGGATTCGATGAAAGTGTTAGAAGCTGTCATTGAACCTGCTTTGGCACAAGCGAGCCCTGAAGATCGTTTCCAATTTGAACGCGAGGGTTATTTCGTTGCTGATCAACATGATCATTCACCTGAAAAACCAGTGTTTAACCGTATTCTCGATTTGAAAGATAGCTTTAAGCCTGAGAAAAAGTAAGCCGAGTAACATGTTTTTGAGTAAATAGCAGATATAAAAAAGCCCAACTCAGTTGGGCTTTTTTATATCTATTTTCTTACCTATATTATTCTTTATTATGCTTTGGCAAATAAGCTAAGCTGGATTAACCACATAAAAATAAAGAACAATAATGATAAGAAGAATAAATGCTAGCGATAAATAAGTATTCACCGTGTTAAAGCTTTTAATAAATTTCAGGATTTCCATAGTAAATCAGCGTTTATTTTATGTTACAAAATGAATAAATTAATAATACACGGAAATTAATTATAAAGGTTCCCAAAGATAGATTAATAATCCATCTTTGGGTGAAAATTAAGCATTTGGTTTTATAGATATAATATAATTAATATATTGAATTAAAGATTAATCACTATATCCAATTCGTTTAAGAAATTTTTGAATAACGTCAAAAGCTGCTTGTTCAAGGCTCTGAGCATATTGCTGATTTTGTTGGCGAAGTTTTGGAATTGAGATATTTGCATGGCGAAGTTCACATGTATGACCAATTAACCATTTTTCAAAATGTTCTTCAGTACTTTCAATGTGAAACTGTAAGGCAAGAATATTATTACCGACTTCAAATGCCTGATTGGTGTAAATATCAGAGCTGGCTAAGAGCACTGCATTTTCAGGAAGGTCGAAAGTATCGCCGTGCCAATGTAGAACATGAACATTATTAAGCAAACCAGATAAAACCTGATTAGCGCGTAGGCTTAAGCTCAGTGGACCCCAGCCAATTTCTTTTTGATGTCCTGCATATACTTTTGCGCCAAGTGCATGAGCAATAAGCTGTGCACCTAAGCAAATTCCAAGTGTAGGTTTATCAGCTGCTAGACGTTGTTTGAGTAAAGCGATTTCATCTTTTAAGAATGGATAATCGTCAGTTTCATAAACGCCGATTGGGCCACCTAAAATAATGGTTAAACCTTCATGTACAAAAGCAGGGGTTAAATCATCAACACCCGCCTCAAAATAACGGACACGAAATCCGAGTTGATAAAAGACATCTTCTAATGAACCTAAGTCTTCGAAAGCAAGATGCTGAATGGCATAAATAGTTTTTGGGAAGGCGTTTGTTGTGCTCATACAAATGATTCATAGAAGATCAATATGTGGAGTATAGCGATAAATATAAAGAAGAGAATATCTGTATAAATCGCTAATACCCAGGAATTGATATTTTTCGTTGAAATGATGTTGTTATGCAAAGGATTATCTATTTATCAATAAATCCCTATACATATTCTATTGTTTAAAATAATAGCTTTTGAGTTCCCTCAAGACCTATATCTGAAAGTTGATGTTCATCTTTTAAATTAACGCCTGAAAAGCCGAGCTGTTTTGATTTTTTCATTAATGTCATTAAACGTTGTACCGCAACAGGAATGCTTAAACCTGCTGAGCGAACATTGGAAATACAATTGCGTTTCGCATCTGAACAACCTGCATAGGCATTCCATGTGTAGTAAATTCCCATACTGTCAGGAGAGCTTAAACCTGGGCGCTCACCAATCAGCATCACAAGCATGGATGCTTTAAATATTTCAGCAACTTCATCACCTAAGGCAACCCGACTGCCTGTCGCAAGTGAAATTGGTGCAAGACTCCAGTTTTCTTGCTGAATTTGTTCACTCAGCGCTGCAATAAATGCCAATGCATTCGCTTCAATTGCTCTTGCAGAGAGTCCGTCACCTACCACAATACAAACATCGTACTGTTGTGGGTTTTCTGCATATTCCTTAATTAAGACATCTTTTGATTGGCTTGAAAGCTGACGCCCTAAATCTGGACGCTTAAGGTAAATTTCTTTATTAGCGGAATTACTTTGAATATGAAGACTTTTGAGCTGCTTTTGCTGTAACTGTTCAGATAAATATGAAACATCTAGATTTTGATAAACCGCATCTTTTGCTTGTGCATGAGACAACTGAAACTCAAGTAAGGCTCGTGTTGGGATACTACAGCCTGCACGGCCCAGAGCAATACGGGCATCGGTAAACTGTTTGAGTTTTTCCCACTGATCTTGATGGGTAGAAGAGGGATATTGAATATCGCGATTAAGTTTCATGACGTTCTCCCTAGTTCATGAGCAGACGAGAGAATTGGTCAGGCATGTGATCTGCCCAACAAATTTGTGAATTCTGCTGTTTAAAAATACCTTGTTGTTCAAGCCAAGCAGAAAACTCAGGGGCTGGCTTTAATCCTAAAAGTTGTCTTAAGTAGAGGGCATCATGGAATGACGTCGTTTGATAGTTGAGCATGACATCATCTGAACCCGGAATACCCATAATAAAGTTGATGCCCGCGGCGCCAAATAGGGTAAGCAGAACATCCATATCATTCTGGTCGGCATCGGCATGGTTGGTGTAACAAATGTCGCAGCCCATTGGCACACCAAGCAATTTACCGCAGAAGTGATCTTCTAGGCCTGCGCGTATAATTTGTTTGCCGTTAAAGAGATATTCGGGGCCAATAAAACCGACTACTGTATTGACCAGAAGCGGGTTATATTTTCGGGCTACGGCATAGGCACGAGTTTCCAATGTTTGCTGGTCAACGCCGTGATGTGTATTGCTTGATAAGGCGCTGCCTTGACCAGTTTCAAAGTACATAACGTTTTGTCCAATGGTCCCGCGTTTGAGTGCTAGCGTGGCTTCATATCCTTCTTGTAGTAAGTCGAGCGATATTCCAAAACCCTCGTTGGCTTGTTGAGTGCCAGCAATTGACTGAAACATTAAATCAATCGGCACATTTTTTTCAGCGAGTTGAATACCTGAGCTGATATGCGTGAGCACACAAGATTGGGTTGGAATTTGATATTCCTGAATCACATGATCAAGCAATTTCAGTAGCTCTGACAAATTATGTAAGTTATCTGTCGCAGGATTAATGCCAATCACGGCATCGCCATTACCATACATCAAACCATCTAAAATACTGGCAGAAATACCGAGCACATCATCAGTCGGGTGATTGGGTTGTAAGCGAGTGGAAAGATGGCCTTTTAAACCGATGGTGTTGCGAAACTGGGTAACGACTTCACATTTGCTGGCAACATAAATCAAATCTTGATTGCGCATAATTTTGCTGACAGCAGCCACCATTTCTGGAGTTAAACCTGATGCTAATGCTTTTAAGCTTTGGGTGGTCGCTTCTTCTCCAAGCAACCAATTTCGAAAATCGCCCACTGTAAAGTGTGAAATAGGGGCAAAGGCTGCCAAATCATGTTCATCAATAATTAGACGGGTAATTTCATCTGTTTCGTAATCGACCACAACTTCATTTAAAAAGGTTTTAAGAGGTACATCGGCTAGAGTCATTTGTGCCGCAACATGTTCAGTTGCATCTGTTGCTGCAATACCAGCTAACTCGTCGCCTGAACGTAACGGCGTTGCTTTTGCCATTAATGTCTTTAAGTCAGCAAAGTGATAGTGTTGATTGGCAACAATATTACGATAACTCATGATTGCATCCTTATCTGGTTTTATAGTTCTTGTTCTGCGGCTTTAATATTTGCAAACTCTTCTTCTGGTGTACCTTTCACTAAATGATAACGGCTATAGAATAAAAAGTAAGCAATAAATACGACATAAATAGCGGCAGCAATAAACCAAACTTTTGGATTAACAACAAAGCCCGCAACTACAGCAGCGACTGCTAAAACTAATGCAATACTTGAAGTAACGATTCCTCCAGGAGTTTTATAAGGACGAGGCATGTCGGGTTTAGATAGGCGTAGTTTGATGTGGGATAAGAGAATCAACACATAAGAGATGGTTGCACCAAAAACGGCAATTAAAATCAGTGAATCGCCTTCTTTAGTAAGTGAAAGCAAGAAACCGATAATGCCCGGAATAATAATCGCAAGATAAGGTGCTTTATTTTTATTGGTTAATGAGAGTGAAGTCGGTAAATAGCCAGCACGTGACAGTGCAAAAATTTGACGCGAATAGGCATAGATAATTGAAAAGAAACTTGCGATTAAACCTGCTAAACCCACAAAGTTTACAAAGGTCGCTAGCCATGTATTAGCTCCATAAACTTTAACCAGAGCGTCTACGAGAGGAGCGCCAGAGTTTTGCAAAGTACTTGCACCCGCTGCGCCCGCACCCAAGAATAAAATGAGCATGGCAAACACCGTTAATATGAGCATTGCACCGATTAAACCCCGTGGGAGAGATTTGGCTGGATCTTTCGCTTCTTCGGCTGCTAAAGGAACACCTTCAACTGCAAGAAAAAACCAGATCGCAAAAGGAACTGCTGCCCAGATACCTAAGTAACCATGGGGTAAAAAACGACTTGCGCCTACCCCTGTACCAACTGGAATATCTAACAGGTTTTGTGCATTAAAATGCGGAATCATTGCAGCAATAAACACTATAAGAGCAACCGCTGCGACAAGCGTAATTGCAAACATGATTTTTAAGGCTTCACCAGCACCTTTCAAATGTATGCCCATAAAAATGGCATAGCAGGCGAGGTAAATCATCCAGCCATTAATACCAAATAAAGATTCGCAATAACCACCAATAAATACTGCAATCGCCGCAGGGGCAATTGCATATTCAATTAAAATAGCTGTTCCTGTTAAATAGCCACCAAAAGGACCAAAAGCCGCGCGGGCAAAACTATAACCACCACCCGCCGTAGGCATCATAGTGGACATTTCTGACATAGAAAGGCATAGGCACAGGTACATAAGTGCAGCAAGTGCGGTGGCAATAAACATACCGCCCCAACCACCTTGGGCAATGCCGAAGTTCCAACCGGCAAAATCACCCGATATCACATAAGCTACGCCTAAACCAATCAGGAGTAACCAACCGACCGTGCCTTGTTTAAGTTGGCGTTGTGCAAAATATTCTGCTGACGAGATTTCAGTGTTTGAAGAAATGACGGAAGCTGTTTCTGGTTGATTCATACAATACTCCTTGGAGTTGGTTTGTATTAATCAATGCAAAAGCAATGCCTAAATGAAGCGATTTAAAGGTTTGATGATGGTTTTTTATTCCAAATGATAAAAACTCATGGTTTAACAACATAAATAAAAAAGCCAGCAATCTAAATTACTAGCTTCTTACATAATTAATGATCTTACTTCTTTCTAGTGTTGATAGCCTGGTATCAACTTGGTGCAGAACTTAGAAGAAGCCCATTGGTTTCGTTGAATAACTCACCAACAAGTTTTTAGTTTGTTGATAATGATCTAACATCATCTTATGGTTTTCACGGCCAATACCTGACTTTTTATAGCCACCAAATGCAGCGTGAGCAGGGTAGATGTTATAGCAGTTTGTCCAGACACGACCCGCTTCGATCGCACGACCAGCACGATAAGAAATGTGTGCTGAACGTGACCAAACGCCTGCACCTAAACCATACATGGTGTCATTGGCAATTTTGATTGCGTCGTCAAAGTCTTTGAATGTTGTCACAGCAAGCACAGGTCCAAAAATTTCTTCTTGGAAAATTTGCATGCTGTTGTGACCTTTAAAAATAGTCGGATCAACATAGAAACCATCGCCTACTTCTTTACGGCCACTACCGCCAAGTAAGAGTTCTGCACCTTCTTCACGGCCCGTATTAATACAACTTAAGATTTTCTCTTGTTGTTGTAGAGACGCTTGAGCACCAATCATGGTTTCAGTATCAAGTGGGTGACCCGTTTTAATACGTTTTACACGCTCGACAGCCATTTCCAAGAACTGATCAGCAATGCTCTCTTGTACTAAAGCACGAGAAGGGCAAGTACATACTTCACCTTGGTTCAAGGCAAACATTGCAAAACCTTCAAGCGTTTTTTCTAAGAAATCATCTTCTTTGTCCATGATATCTTCAAAGAAAAGATTTGGTGACTTACCGCCAAGTTCTAAGGTTACTGGAATAATATTTTCGGTCGCATATTGCATGACCATTTGCCCAGTTTGGGTTGAACCTGTAAATGCAATTTTGGCAATACGTGGATTTGTGGCTAACGGGCGGCCAACTTCTGCACCGAAACCATTCACAATATTAAGCACACCCGGCGGTAAGATATCTTGGATGAGTTCAGCAACCAGCAAAATTCCTACTGGTGTTTGCTCTGCCGGTTTAATCACAACACAGTTACCCGCAGCTAAAGCAGGAGCAAGCTTCCATGCTGCCATTAAAATAGGGAAGTTCCATGGAATGATTTGACCCACGACACCTAGCGGTTCATGGAAGTGGTAAGCAATCGTATCTTCATCAATTTCAGAGATGCCGCCTTCTTGAGCGCGAATACATCCAGCGAAATAACGGAAATGGTCAATTGCAAGTGGAATGTCTGCTGCTAAAGTTTCACGTACTGCTTTACCGTTATCCCAAGTTTCTGCTACTGCTAACATTTCAAGATTTGCTTCTAAACGATCAGCAATTTTTAAAAGTATATTAGAGCGGACCGTTGGCGAGGCTTTATTCCATGTTGCTTTGGCTTTATGTGCTGCATCTAGAGCGAGTTCGATATCTTCGGCACTAGAGCGTGGAATACGGGTAAAAGCTTTTCCGTCAACAGGAGATACATTGTCAAAATAAGCACCTTTTACAGGTGCAACCCATTCACCGCCAATAAAATTTTCATATTGTGATTTGAATTGAACTTTTGAGCCCGATTGATTTGGATCGATATAGCGCATATAAATATTCCTTTGCTTTTTAGGACTAAAGACTAACAAGAACCCTGTCAGTAGGTACTTTCGTACTTTGTATAATTAGGATATAAAGAAGAAGGTTGGAGAAAGGTTGGAATAGAAATGTGGATATATAAGGAACTTACAAATGTTCACAAAAAAGGATTTATTGCAGCAACGGACGTTGATTGATCAACTGCGTACGCAAAATAGTCTCTCTCCTCAAAATGCTGCCAAACTGGGTCAAAGTATTGCAAGTTCATGGGAACGGTCAGCCTCTGCTGCGATTCCTAAAGAACGCTTTGCGGCCCCATTAGTCGAGAAAAAATCTGCTTCACAAAATGCTTTAGATATGGCCCTAACGCAATGTGCTGATGATTTACGCCATATTGCTGAGCAATCTTCAATGGTGATCGCTGTTGGTGATATTGGAAGTACGATTATTTGGACGGCAACAAGTGCGCAAATGCAAAGTGCTGCTGAGCGTGTTCACTTTGTGCAGGGTGGTCAATGGCGTGAAGAATTTGTCGGCACCAATGCACTGGCTTTGTCTTTAAAAACTCAACAATCAAGCTGTGTTTTTTCCAATGAACACTATATGGAATCGATTCATGATTGGGTGTGCTATGCCGCGCCAATTATCGATCCTTATTCAAAACAAACCCTTGGGGTAGTTGATTTATCGACGACTTGGAAGAACCATAATAGTTTAGGTATTTTGGCGGCTGAACGTTGTGCGTCAATTATTCAATCTGCCTTGCTAGAGCAGCAGCGTCAACAATTAAATATTCGGGCATTTTCGACGCCACAAGTTAAATTTAATGGCAAAAGCTTGTTATTAACACCGCGTCAAATTGAGATTTTAACCATATTGGCCTTATGCCCGCATGGTTTGACTTTAGAGCATCTTTATCAGGCGCTTTATGGCGAACGTAAAGTCAGTATGGGTACGCTTAAAGCTGAAATGTCTCAACTTCGAGATATTTTGGGTGGCTTGCTTGGTTCACGCCCATATCGTTTGCTTGTTCATGTAGAAGCCGATTTCTTGCAAGCTGAACAAGCACTGGATGCGGGATATGCGGCTTCTGCTTTGCAGCTTTACACAGGTGTTTTTCTGGCAAAAACTGAAAGTCCGTTTTTATGTGCATGGCGTGACTGCCTCGAATCACGTCTAAGCGATGCAATTTTTAAAACCCAAGAAACCGATTTATTACTTAAGCATTTGGCTCATTTCCCCGAAGCAATTGATGCGGTAGAACGCCTTATGGAGTTAGTACCGAGCGAACATCCTGCACATCAACTGCTGGTGAAATACCTTGACTCGCCTAAGCTCAGTTAAGTGACTTTTTGATCCAGCCACTGGAATAATTGTTGATAGACTTGTTCCCGTACTGGCTGGGCCGAAAGGACTAAATCATGTAATCCATTGTGAATAGAGACAATGGAGACATCACCTTTGATTTTTTTACCATGTTTTGCAATGTCTTTAACATCTAAAATCACATCACTTTGAGCCGCTTCTGCTCCCCATTTTTTAGGGTTTTTGGTTTGATGAGAATGCATAATCAGTGCGGGAACATTCAGTTTAACCCCGCGATGTATTTCTTTTTGTGCCGTATGAATTGCATGTAGAAAGCTGAGTTGAACAGTAGACGCAGACGTTGGTTTCCAGTCCAGATTAAAGTCCCATTCGCCTTTAAGTTCTTTATGAAGGCTCGCGGTGTACCATTTGTTCAGTTGGCTTGGGAATTTAACTTTTGGCAGATATTTTCCTACTCGGCTGAGCATTGGAATACCAAACTTTTTTTCGACCAAGCTTAAATTAAAGTCGTAAAACGGGCTGTTTGCCCACAGCGCTTTAATAAGAGGGTGGCTTGGGTTATGGGCAGCATAAAGCGTTGCTGTCAGACCGCCAGTTGAATGGCCTGCAAGCAAGACTTGAGTGTGTTGTTCTTTAGTAATAATATCTAATGCTTGAGTAATTTCGGCATCGTATTCACTTAAATCAAGCACATTATAGAAAATTTGATGGGGTAGCTTTGAACGGCCGTATTTTCTTAAATCCAAGGCATAGAAGTCATAACCATGCGCATTGAATTTTTCAGCCATTTCAGTTTGAAAGAAATAATCTAAAAACCCATGAATATAAAGCACAGCTTTTTGAGTAGATTGAGCGGCCTTCTTACGAACTAGAGTTGCTACAACTTTACCTTCATAATCATCGGGAAAGTTGAGTGTGAGCTGTTCGTAGCCAGTTCCTAAAATATCTGGGGCATATGTTTGAGTAGCTGAGGATGTATTCATTTTTATCGAGCTATTGTAATTAAGACATGCTGAGTATCCTTCAATGAAATGGGCGAATTGTCAATCAGGTTTAGAGGTTGGTTTGGAATAGAGGTTTTAAAAAAAGGGGAATACCGCTGGAGCTAAGTATTCCCCAAAAAGTAAGTCAATGGTCGGAGGGGTTTGACTTACTAGAGGGACATGCCATTTACATCAGTATTAAAGTGCTGCTTTAAAAATCTCCACAACTTGCGCATGATTTGCTTTACGTGGGTTGGTCAGCATACATGCATCTTTTTGAGCGTTATCGGCCATGACTGTAAGATCTTCAGTTTTCACGCCTAACTCTGTTAAACCAGATGGAATGCCGATGGATGAAGACAGTTTGCGGATGGCATCAATTGCAGCATACGCAGCTTCCATCACAGTTAGCCCATGAGTTTTTACGCCCATTAACTCAGCGATTTTTGCGTAGCGATCTGGGCAGGCAATCAGGTTAAATTCACATACGTGTGGTAATAAAATTGCATTACATACGCCGTGAGGTAGGTTATAGAAACCGCCCAATTGATGCGCCATCGCGTGAACATAACCTAAAGATGCATTGTTAAATGCCATGCCAGCTAAGTACTGTGCATAGCTCATGGCATCACGAGCTTCGATATTTTCACCATTTGCGACAGCAGGTTGTAGCCACTGACTAATCATGGTAATCGCTTTTTCTGCACAAGCATCGGTAATTGGGTTAGCCGCCGTAGAAACGTACGCTTCAACAGCATGAGTTAAAGCATCCATACCCGTTGCAGCTGTTAAACCAGCAGGTTTCGCAATCATGAGTTTCGGATCATCAATTGCAATAAGTGGAGTACAACGCCAGTCAACAATTGCCATTTTTACGTGAGTGTCTGTATTGGTAATAATACAGAAGCGAGTCATTTCAGATGCAGTACCAGCTGTGGTATTGATTGCAATCAGCGGCGTCATTGGTACTTTGCTTTTATCAATACCTTCGTAATCACGAATATGACCACCGCCAGCAGTTACTAATCCAATTCCTTTCGCACAGTCATGAGAAGAACCACCACCTAGCGAGACAATAAAGTCACAGCCATTGTCGTTATAGGCATTTACACCATTATGAACATTGACGTCTGTTGGGTTTGGTTCAGCACCCGGGAATATATGGCTAGCAACGCCTGATTCAGTTAAATAGTTTGCAATAAGATCTGCGACACCAAATTTAAATAAGCCTTCATCGGTCACAATTAATGCTTTTTTTGCGCCGAGGTTTTGTGCCTTTGTACCAATTTCTTTGGCACATCCTGGTCCAAAGAGTGATACACAGGGAATATAAAAACCGTTTGTTTGATCTGCAATATTTTTAAAAGCCATGGAGTGATTCCTTCTTCCATAAATCCATTGTTTGTTATTACAGGTGAGCCTCACCATGGCCTTAGTATTGAGATCTGAAGATCATTTTCCTACCTACCAAAAACCTACCAAATATTATTTTGCTATTAATTATTGATTTATATTGGTTTTATAGAAATTTTTTCACATTCATTTAATTTTTTCGGGAAAATCGTTAAGCTATGGGCTGTTGAAGATGTACTTACGAGATTATGAAACAGGAAACTGCGCTTAAACTGCTTAAAGCAGGGGAAAATGTCTTTTTAACCGGCTCGGCTGGTGCAGGGAAAACTTATACACTCAATCAGTACATTCAATACTTAAAAGCACGTAAAGTGCCTGTGGCTATTACGGCGTCTACAGGTATTGCTGCAACACATATGAACGGTATGACCATTCATACATGGGCAGGCATCGGCATTAAAGATCAGTTAACTGATGATGACCTAAAACGTATGAAAGAGCGTAAATATCTCAAGGAACACCTTGAAAATGCGCAAGTTCTCGTCATCGATGAAATCTCGATGTTGCATGCAAAACAGCTTAATCTTGTGAATCAGGTTTTAAAATATTTTAAAGAAAGCGATGAAGCTTTTGGTGGTATTCAAGTCATTGTGGCCGGAGATTTCTTTCAGTTACCGCCAGTTGGACGTAATAGTGAAGCCAACCGTGACAAGTTCTGTTTTATGTCGGATGCATGGGTCGAAGCCAAATTTCGCGTATGTTATTTAACAGAACAACACCGTCAGGATGATGAAATTCTTAACCAGATTTTAAATGCCATTCGTGCGCAAAATATTCAATCAGATCACCTACACGCACTGCGTCAATCACGTTCACATGATATTGGTGAAACCTTTACCCGTCTTTATACGCACAATATGGATGTTGACAATATCAATTGTCAGCACTTAAATGAAATTGATAATGAAGGGCATCAATTCAATGCGGTTTTAGATGGTAATGAAAAACTGGTAGAAACATTAAAATCTTCAGTTCGTGCACCAGAAGAACTTACCTTAAAGAAACATGCAAAAGTCATGTTTGTAAAAAACAACTTTGATATGGGATATATCAACGGGAGTTTAGGTGAAGTCATTGGTTTTGAAGAAGATGATGAAAATGGTTTGCTACCAAAGGTAAAACTAACCGATGGCACGACATTGCTTGTTGCGCCTGAAACTTGGTCAGTTGAAAACGATGCAGGCAAAGTAATTGCTAGTTTTCAGCAAATTCCACTTCGTTTGGCATGGGCAATTACCATTCATAAAAGCCAAGGGATGACCTTAGAAGCTGCTGAAATTAACCTCATGAACACCTTTGAAAAAGGTCAGGGCTATGTGGCATTGTCGCGTTTAAAATCTTTGACCGGTTTAAAATTATTAGGTATTAACGAGCAAGCTTTAGAGTTAGACAGTTTGGCTGTAAAAGCCGATCGCCGTTTTCAAGAGCTTTCTAAAGAAGCGGAAGTTAATTTTGCTGATGTAGATTTAACGCCGCAACACAAAGCCTTTATTCGTCACTGTGGCGGAACCTTAAATGAAACAGAAATTTCTCGTAATGAGAAAAAACTCTCAAAAGGTGCGAAACAAAATTACGCCTCGGCAACGTTAGATGAAACACGTGCCTTGTTTGAAGAAGGCTATGAAATTGAAGATATCGCCCATGAACGTGGCCTTACCCCAGCAACCATCATTAATCATTTGGCCCGACTTCATAAAGAGCAAAAACTGGATATTTCTGTTGCTCATCCTGGTGAAGAAGTGGTCGAAGAAATCCGTAAAATTTATAAAAAACTGAAAAAGCGACAAAATCCAGATCATTTTTCTGATGACGGTTCGATCAAACTAAGACCAATCGTTGAAGCAACCAGTCCTCGAATGGGATATGATCAAGTTCGATTAGCTTTATTATTTATTGAGTAAAGTTTAATTAATTTAATTACTTATTACATAAACTGAGGTGGCTATGCCGCACGTTGTAGTTGATTATTCAGATAACTTAACTGGATTAAATGCAAAACAATTACTTGAAGAAATTAATACCACGCTCATTGAAACAGAGTTATTTAGCCCAGAAGATATCAAAAGCCGTGCGCGTAAAGATGAAGTTTTCCTAATCGGTTTAGGAGCTGACCAAGCCTATATTCATGTGAAAGCCTACATTTTGTCAGGAAGAAATGCAGAGCAAAAACAGCTGATGGGTGATCAGTTATTAACGGCACTCAGTAATAAAAATTATCTAGAACAAGGGTTTAATAAAGAAATTCAATTGTGTGTTGAACTCATTGATATGCCGAGAGAAGATTACTTCAAGCAAGTTATATAATCTTAAAAAACGCAATTTCGATCAAGAATAGAGATCAGCACTATGTAAAAGTAGTGCTATCGAATGAACAGACATAAATGTATGGCTGTATATACCCAAAAGCTGCAACTGGTTTGCGATTATATTCAAAGACATTTAGATGAAGATTTAGATGTCGATCGACTGAGCCAGATTGCAGCCTTATCTAAGTTTCATTTTCATCGTATTTTTGCCATTCATATTGGTTCAAATGTGATGAAGTTTATTCAGCTTTCTCGTTTAAAACGAGCCTCTTTTCAAATGGCTTTTGAACCCGATCTCAAGATTATTGATATTGCATGGCAAGCAGGGTTTGATAGTCCAGAGGCATTTACTCGTGCATTTAAGCGCTCATTTGATCAAACTCCTCGCGCTTTTAGAGATAAACCAGACTGGGAATCTTGGCACCAGACGTTTGTTTTTATACTTCCGAAAAGTGAGCTAAAAATGAATGTAAATATTGTTGAGCGACCTGCTGAAAAGATTGCCTATCTGTCCCATTTAGGAAGTCCAGATAAAGTTTTTGAAACTGCTGCACGTTTTATTGCTTGGCGTAAAGAAACAGGGTTATCACCTGTGATGAAGTCTAGAACTTATGGTATTCCGTTTGCTGACCCTGAACAGACACCGTCTGATGAGTTTCGGTTTGATATCGCGGGTTCAATTGAAAAAATTGTGCCTGAAAATAGTTACGGCGTACAAACAGGAGAAATTCCTGCCGGTTGTTATGCGACCATAAGACATTTGGGTAGCCATGACCAGATCAAAGAAAGTGTGTATTACATTTTTAAAAACTGGTTACCTGAGCAACCCGAAGAAGCAGGGGATTATCCAGTCTTCTTTCACTATCATAACTTTGTGCATGATGTGAAAGAATGTGATCTTATTACAGATATTTATTTACTTTTAAGATAATTCTTTACCATGGAAGGCATAACTTGCGGTTATGCCTTTAAACCTAACAGCTTTATATTTGCATATTGCTCAATCAGGTTGGCATCTAACATATGGATATAATCCATAAAAATGTTACTAAAACTTCCCATAGTTTGTGCCTGATTCGCTGCAAGTTTACCCGCAATTGCAAAATGCACATGGGCTGAAAGTGCTGCAATGGTTGGAGCCGTTACTGCACTATATGCAGCGATTAATGCGCCCAAAGCACAGCCAGTTGCTGTAATTTTAGGTTGTAAGGGGCTACCGCCGTTAATTTGAATAACGACATCTAGTTCTTTAGATAAAATGTAATCTGACTCGCCTGAAATTGCGATACAGTCTGTATGTACTAATAACGCGTAGGCCTGTCGATAGGCATCATCACTACTTAGGGTGCTATCTACACCTTTAGATTGAACTTGATTGCCTGCAAGCGTACTGATTTCTGAAGCGTTACCACGAATTACGCTAGGCTTAAACTGTAAAAGTTCATCTGTCATTTGACTGCGCCAAGCTAAAATTGGTCCATAGCCCACCGGATCAAGCACCCATGGAATATCATTTAGCTGCGCTGTTTTAGCTGAGATCTGCATGGCTTGCATTTGCTCGGTGGTGGGCGTACCTAAATTAATACTTAAAGCTGATGAAATTTTTGTAAAACTTTCTGCTTCATAGGGATTATCAATCATCGCAGGTGACGCACCAGAGGCTAGTAATATATTGGCCGTATAGTTAGCCGCAACGCTATTGGTAATACATTGTACAAGAGGTGTTCTTGCCTGCATGTTCTGCCAAGCTTCAATGACCTGTTCAATCAATCTAGATGTTGATGTCATATTATTATCCCTATTAAGCCAAAGTGATTATAAATTTAGTGGGTAAAATAGTGATCTTGATGCTTACATTTTTGGCAAATCAATGAAACATAATCTGCTGCATCATAGTCAACGCTTAAGTCATTTGAACCACAATACATACAACGTTTGACAGAATAAAAATTTAAACGTGGTTCAATTTTTCGCCATGCTTTCCATACAGGCTGTACAAATATTTGTTCGTCATAACCTAAGAAACGGTTAAGCAGAATGTAGCTCATTTTACTATAGGGAATATTGTGCGGACGAGGCAGCATTGACGTTTCCCACTTTTCGGTCACGGCTCTTTCGCGATATTGTTCTAAAGTCTTCTTTAATAGATTCGTGTTAATAAATTTATCATTGCGAGTTTGCAAGGCTTTTTGCTTATAAAGATATTCAAGCGCGGTTTGTACAAGATAATAAATTTGTCCAATTGCCAATGAATCCATTAAACGATAACAAAAGCTTTGAAAATTTGAATTTCCAGCAATCTGGATGCCCCAAGTTCGACAATAGAATTGCATAAACTGAATAATTTCTTGATAGAGTACCTGAAAAAGTACGTCTTTAACTTCATCTGCACTACGAAAAGGAATACCAAAGCTTAAATTTTCATAAAACCAATTACGTAACTGTTGAGCCACACTAAATAAACTTGGATCGCTGTAGCCATCTAAACGAATATTTAAGTGAAAACATTGTGGGTCATCAGTTTGGTCATTTGCATTCAAAATGCCATCTTTATGCAACTGTTTAATTAAATAGTTCTGAAACATCCAGTTAGGCGTGATGTGATGGTATTTAATCTTATCCCAATGAATATATTCATCATGAGCGATGTCTTCGCGGGCATATTCGTCTAAAAGACTTAGCAAGAAAAGTTTATGTAAAAAGCTGAGTTGTTCTAGACTGCGTTGTGGCTGCTCTTTTGATTTAAATTGGCGTTGTTCTTGTAAGCGTGTTTGTTGTAAAAGCTTTTTCCGTTGTTTGGTACACGTTTCACAGTGGCAAGTCATCCTTTCATCTTTAAATATGCGGTGCTGACAATGACTGCATTCATGAAATTGAATGTCTTGTTCAAATTGCTCGGCATCTACCCAGTACATTGAAGCTTGGCAGAGAGGACAATGGCTACTTTCATCCAGTTGTTTCTGTAGAATTTGTAAGGCCATTTTGCTCCGAACATAAAATAAAAATGATGAGGCTATTATACACAGCCGCACTGTAGATGGCTGAGATTGCTAGTTTCGTTTGTTATTAAAATAAAAAGACCTAAAATTTATGTAGAGATTTTAGGTCTTTATTGAGAGTTAAATAGTTAATTAAACAGGGCACGGCAAGTTCTCATCGTTCTGTCCAAGTTTTTTGGCATTAATAAGTGCCTGCACTTTTTTACTTGGTAATTTTACTTTGCCTAGTGCATCGTAGGTATTCACAATGGTTGTAACCTCCTGAGTCGTCATAGAAATACCTTCCGCAGATAAGAACACGGCAATCACATGGTGATCGAGTCCTGCTGAAGATAGATCATGAATAGCTTTAATATTTTCTAAACGATGAAAATGTGCTTTTAATTCCATGTTGACACCTCTTGCTCTTATTGAAATACCCATATTGGTCTAGTTGATTAGGCAAGAACCATGCCCAAAATGTAAGCTGACTCTAAAAAATGTTAAAAGCTAAAGGTGTTTTATTTTTATTGTATAGATTGCTTATATAAACAACGATTATCGTAAATTTGGTCTAATCTGTGCTAATAAAACAAGATTCTAATTTGAAATGTATAAATGAAGTCCCATTAATTTCATAAAGGTAATTAAATACAGTATGTATGACTTGGCGTATGATATTTCATGGCGACTCATACTACCGTTTAGACGAGTATATAAGGAATAAAGATGAATATTGCGGCGCAGCCTCCAGTTCAGGCAGATCAAACAGTTTATTTAAAAGATTATCAAAAACCTGCCTTCTTGGTTGAATCAATTAATCTAGATATTCAAGTATATGATGACAAAACAGTTGTTGATTCAACACTGGTCATGAAGCGCCAAACTGAGGGTGATCTGGTTTTGCTAGGCCGTGATCTTGAGCTGCAATCTGTTCAGCTAAATGGTCAAATTCTTACTTCTGCACAATATTCACTCGATAGTGAGCAACTGGTGATCACTGATGCACCAGATGAAGTCATTTTACAAATACAAGTCATTATTCATCCTGAAACGAATACTCAATTAGAAGGCTTATATAAAGCAGATGACTTGTTTGTGACACAGAACGAACCTGAAGGTTTCCGCAAAATCACATTCTATCCAGACCGTCCAGACGTACTTTCTGTATTTACTACACGTGTAGAAGCAGACAAAAAATATCCAGTGTTACTTGCCAATGGTAATTTGCTTGAAACGGGTGAGGTAGGTGAAAACCGCCACTTTGCAATCTGGCAAGACCCAACCAAAAAGCCAAGCTATTTGTTCGCTTGTGTCATTGGTGATTTAGCAGTTCTTAAAGATCGCTATACGACTTCTGAAGGGCGCGATGTTGCTTTAGAAATTTATGCAATTGAGAAAGACATTCCAAAATGCCATATCGCAATGGAAGCATTAAAGCATTCTATGCGTTGGGATGAAGAACACTATGGCCGCGCCTACGACCTCGACAACTATATGATTGTTGCGGTAAGTCAGTTCAACATGGGCGCAATGGAAAATAAAGGTTTAAATATCTTTAATACTTCATGTGTGCTTGCTGATGAAGAATACACAACTGACGCTGCAATTATGCGTGTACAGTCTGTGATTGCCCATGAATATTTCCATAACTGGACAGGGAACCGTATTACTTGCCGTGACTGGTTCCAGCTCTGCTTAAAAGAAGGTTTAACCGTATTCCGTGATCAGTCTTTCTCTGAAGATTTACAATCTGCTGCTGTTCAACGTATTGATGATGTAGCTGTGCTTAAATCACATCAGTTCCCTGAAGATGCAGGTCCATTATCGCACCCACCACGTCCAGATCACTTTGTCGAAATTAATAACTTCTATACAGCTACTGTTTATGAAAAAGGTGCGGAAATTAACCGCATGATGTCGACCTTGTTAGGTAAAGAAAAATACCGTCAGGGAACCGATGAATATTTCCGCCGTCATGATGGACAAGCCGTGACTGTAGAAGATTGGGTTGCCGCGTTAACTGCTGGCTCAGGTGTCGATTTATCTGCATTCTTAACTTGGTATAACCAGCCTGGAACACCAAAGCTTGTAGCAAAAGGTGAATATGATGCAGTCGCTCAAACGTATCGTTTAAGCTTTAAACAGAGTTTAAAAGCGCATCCTAAATATCCAAATTTAAAAGCTGTGCCAATTCCTGTGGCATTGGCACTGTTTAATGCAAAAACAGGCGAGCAATATACATTGCATAGTGAAAGCTTGTTTGTAAACGATGTTAAAGATGGCGTGTATTTGTTTGACCAAGATGAGGCAATCATTGAGTTTACAGGTGTGACTGATCAACCAGTTGTTTCGCTACTCCGTAATTTCTCTGCACCCGTAAATCTTGTATTTAATTATACTGATGACGAGTTAGCTTTCTTAATTCAGCACGAAACAAACGGCTTTAACCAATGGCAAGCAACGCAAACTTTGCTTGAACGTATTTTGCTAGACGACCATTCTGCTGATGCATACATTCAGGCAATTCAACGTACTTTGCCTGAGTTAGTCGGTCGCGACCCGCTATTGGCATCGCGTTTGTTTGATGTACCAAGCGAAGGTTATTTGGGTAGTCGTATCGATCAGAACTATGCACCAGCTGATATTCATGTAAAACGTGAAGCATTGCTCAATCGTTTAGCACAAGAGTTGGGTTCATTCTGGAAAGATACTTACCTTACACTTGACCCAGATCTGCAAAAAGAATTTTCTTTGGCAATGGGTGTGCGTGCGTTAAAGAACATTATGCTGATGATGATGGCTCGTCAGGGGGATCAAACTGCATTTGAACTCGCACATGTGCAATATCAGAACACAGGTAATATGTCTGAACGATTAGGTGCGCTACGTGTACTTGTTTGGCAAAATGCACCTCAAGCTCAAGATGCGCTTGCTGATTTTTATGACCGTTTTAAAGATGAAGCTTTATCTTTAGATCAGTGGTTTATGATTCAGGCAGCAAACCCAAATGCGACAACAGAAACAATTGAGTATTTAACTCAACATCCGGACTATGATTTAACAACGCCAAACCGTATTCGTGCGGTGAGTGGAGGGTTGTCAAATAACCCTGAAAACACGTGGGGTTTTGGTGTAGCTCACTTCATTAATCTTGCACAATATCTTGATGAAAAGAATCCGATTTTAGGGTCTCGTTTACTACAGGTATTATCTCGTTGGTATACATTGGCAGAACCTCAGCGGACTCAAGTGCAACAGGCTTTGCAAGCATTACAGCCTAAAGTGAAGTCGAAAAACGTCTCTGAAACTTTAAATAGTATGTTGAGCATTTAATTAGGTTTAAATATAAAAATAAAGGTCTCGTAAGAGGCCTTTATTTTTATATATCTCTATAAAGATTTATAGCTTCAAAGAAATAATTGTCCTTATAGATGGTTCATCTCTAACGCTGCTGCTCATCATTTTATTTTTACTTAATTTATAATCTTTAATAGCTTATTTTAAATATATCTTTAAATGAGATGGGTAAAATTAAAAATTAGGTAGAATGACAATATAAAAAATAACTAATAAAATTTATAATTAGCCTTACTTTTATAAAATTAGCTAAATTTTTGACATATTTACTTAAATTTTACTTAATAAATTTTGTAAAGGGTTTATTTAAGTTATTAAAATCAAATGATTGGATTTTTTTAATGTTGGTTTTTGTAGTCATGAGGTTAATTTGAGTAATTATATTCTATTAATTGGAAATTAAAATAATAATAAGATCATACATTTTCATTGTTTTTATGTATGATGTTTAAAAATAGGGTAAAAAATAAACTTTAAAAGGAGCAGTCAAATAAAAATGATTGTAAGAATAAGTACCAAATTTTTATATCTATTAATTTTAACAATTTAATTTAAAAGGTTTTGACTATGAAAAAGATTTTTTTTCATTTATCAGTAATTGCTGTAGGACTATTTTCTCTCAATACAGCAAATGCTGCGACAGCAACAGGTACATTAACTGTTAGAGCTACAGTAACCAATAGTTGTGTCCTCAATACTTCCGCAACAGGCACCACGACAAATGCTGTTCTAGACTTTGGTACTTTAAGTTCTATTGCGAGTAATGTGGATGCTGATACGACAACGACTGGCGGCACACCAATCACAGTGTTATGTAATAACACTGTGCCATGGGCATTGTCATTCGATGGCGGCCAAAATGTTCTATCGACTCAACGTCGTATGATTGGCGGTGCGACAACTACTGAATATATTCCCTATAACCTTTTTTCTGACACAGGTCGTTCAACAGCGATTGGCATCGCAACGACAGCTTATAGTGGAACGGGTACAGGTAACGTTCAGACCGTGAATGTTTATGGCCGTATTCCTGCTGGGACGACTTTACCAAGTGCCGGTAGTTATGTTGATACCGTTACAGTGACAGTAACTTATTAATTTTTATAAAGTAAATATGTTGTTAGCCCTTTTTGAAGGGCTAATATATTAAAAATAGAAATTCGAGTAAAACATGAGAAAAAATATCTTTATTATTACAGGCTTAGTCTTGTCTTTATCTAGCACGGTTGATGCAGCTACAATTCGCCTTTCACCTGTAACTGTGGAACTTTTAAGTAATCAAAATGCATCTTCTTTAAGTCTTTATAATCAATCGAGTGAAAGTACTGATTTACAGGTACGTGTATTTGAATGGAATCAAAAGAATGGACAAGACCAACTCATACCTACCGATGAGATTGCTGTCAGCCCGCCATTTTTAAAATTAAAGCCTAATGATTCTTATAATCTACGTGTAGTCAGAATTAACCCTAAACCTGTTTCTGGCGAAAAAACCTACCGTATTATTATTGATGAGTTACCTAAGCCTGTAGATAGCCGTAAAGCTGATCAAGGTATAAATGTATTGCTACGTTCGTCATTACCTGTGTTTGTGGTGAATAAGGATGCAATAACCAAATTAAGTTGGAAAATTGATGCAAATCAAAAAGCACCATCTTTAAATATGAGTAATATCGGAAATCGACATGCACTTTTAAATAATTTAACGCTTGTAGATGCAACAGCAAATAAAAGTTATCCCATTCAAGTAAATACAATAAATGGTTATATTCTTGCGGAACAGACACGCAGCTACACTATTAATAATTTTACATATCAGCCAAATCATAAATACAGTGTTTCTCTAACAGTGAATGGTAAGAAAATCACACTTTAAGAGGCTTATATGAAATATATTATAGGTGTCTTATGTGTTGCATATTTTCCTGTCCATTCTTTTGCTGAACAATTACAAGATAGTACAAATACTTCAGTTGCCAGTATTCCTAACTCTATAGGTAGCAAAAATAAAAATGCACAGGTAAACATGAATGATCTAGAGCCAGTTAATAATTTCACTCAGCTTTTTCTCAATGTTTCTATTAATGCTAATACTTTTGAAGATTTAGTTGTTGTAAAGCAATTTAAGGATGGGAAATTATATATCCGGCCCAATGAATTAAAAAAATTAAGAGTTAAAGTAGATGAGAATATTGCTGATACCCAGTGGGTAAGTCTTAATGAACTTAAAGGTGTTGAGTTTAAATATCTGGAAAATGAGCAGTCTCTAAACTTACAAGTTCCTTCAAGCATGTTGACGGATTATTCAGTTGACTTAAATGGTCAACAGCTCACAAGCTCTCATTTACTCAAAATGAAACCCTTAAACGCTGCCATTCTGAACTATAGCCTCTACCATACCCTGACCAATGACGAGAATGTCTTCTCTGGTTCGGCAGAAGGGATCTTTAATAGCGCAATCGGTAACTTTTCATCAGGTGTTTTATATAACGGTAGTAATGAAAATAGTTATAGCCATGAAAAGTGGGTACGTCTGGAAAGTAAGTGGCAATATGTCGACCCTGAAAAGATCAGAATATATACCTTAGGAGACTTTATTTCCAATAGTTCGGATTGGGGAAATAGCGTACGTCTGGCAGGTTTCCAGTGGTCGAGTGCCTACACTCAACGAGGTGATATTGTCACTTCGGCATTACCGCAATTTTCTGGCTCGGCTGCATTACCTTCGACTTTAGATTTATATGTCAACCAGCAAAAAATTTATTCAGGATTAGTGCCTTCAGGGCCGTTTGACGTTAAACAGCTCCCGTTTATTTCCGGAAATGAAGTCACACTTGTGACCACCGATGCAACGGGGCAGCAGAGCATTACCAAACAGGCTTACTATTTTTCATCTAAAATTTTAGCTAAAGGCATTAATGAGTTTTCAGTAGATGTCGGGGTTCCACGTTATAACTTTGGACTGTATTCAAACGATTATGATGATGCCACCTTCGCTTCGGGTGCGATCCGATACGGCTATAGTAACTCACTGACCTTAAGTGGTGGTGCAGAGGCTTCAACAGATGGGCTATCAAATCTGGGCACTGGCTTTGCCAAGAACCTGTTTGGTATTGGGGTGGTCAATGCTGATATTGCAGCGAGCCAGTATAAAGATGAAAACGGTTATTCTGCCTTAGTTGGTTTAGAAGGGCGTATCAGTAAGAATATTTCGTTTAATACCAGTTACCGTAAAGTATTTGATAACTATTTTGACCTTGCCCGTGTGTCTCAAATTCGATATTTAAAAGATAACCAGACCGATGCTGAACCCAAAAACTATCTGAGCTACAGCGCACTGGCAGATGAGATTTTTAGAGCAGGGATTAACTATAATTTTTATGCAGGCTATGGGGCTTATCTAGGTTATAACCAGATTAAATTTAGTGACAACTCTTATAAGTTATTGTCTGCCAATTTAAGCGGAAGCCTGAACAAGAACTGGGGATTTTATACCTCAGCGTATAAAGATTATGAAAACCACAAAGACTATGGCATTTATTTTGCGCTGCGTTATACACCGTCTACCCGAGTTAATGCGATTACGAGTGTATCAAGTGATAGTGGCAGGTTGAGTTATCGCCAAGAAATATTTGGTTTATCAGAACCACAAATCGGTTCATTTGGATGGGGTGGCTATGTTGAGCGTGATCAGGATGCCAATCAAAACAATGCATCGGTGTATGCCTCTTACCGCGCCCGTGCTGCTTACCTGACAGGTCGATATAACCGAATTGGGGATAACGATCAGGTTGCAGTTTCAGCGACGGGATCGTTGGTTGCGGCAGCTGGAAGGATTTTTGCGGCCAATGAAATTGGAGATGGCTATGCGATCGTGACCAATGCTGGACCACAAAGCCAAATTTTAAATGGTGGAGTCAATTTAGGCGTAACTGATAAGTCTGGAAGATTTCTGATTCCTAGTTTAATGCCATATAAAGAGAATCATATTTATTTAGATCCGTCGTATCTTCCTTTAAATTGGAGCGTTAAATCTACAGATCAAAAAACGGTGGTGGGTTATCGCCAAGGCACTCTGGTTGACTTTGGTGCTCATCAGGTCATTTCCGGATTAGTGAAACTTATTGATCAGAACAACTCACCTTTATTGCCGGGTTATAGCGTTCGAATTAATGGCCAACAAGATGGAGTACTGGGTTACGACGGGGAAGTATTTATTCCAAACCTATTAAAACAAAACAAACTTGAAGTCGATCTTCTGGATCATGGTTCATGCCAAGTTGACTTCACCTATAACAGTAATCAGTACTCAACTAAAAAATTGGGACCTTACGTATGTCGCTAAATATTATGAATAAGGCTCAAATAGAGAGCTACAAGAAATTTTCATTATTTTTAAAATACTTCATAGGTATGAGCTTATTTTATTTTGTTTATGCACTTTTTAGTCCTGCACATGCGGCTTGTACAGTAAGCGGAACAACCAATAATACTTTTACCTACACGGCAGCAAATATTAATAATGATGCAACCGTAAACCTTTCAGGCACAATTACTTGCACGAATTTAGGACTTCCTCAGATTTCTAATTTCATGTGTATGAAAACCATATTTACCGGAACCACAAATGCCCATAATAGTGTGTCGTTACCCTATACAGTCACTGCAACTGTAGGTGGAGCTGGGTCTTCTAGCACAAACCAAACTTCGAATGTCTGGTACGGCCCAGTGAGAACCGTCGCTTCAAATAATATTGTGAGTTACTCGGTCAATGTAAAAGTACCAGCCCGAACGGGGTCGCTCATTGCATATCCTCAAGGGACATATACGGCTTCGGTTCGGTTGTATTGGGATATGGATCTTTTGGGTTTATCATGTGGTGATTTAATTGGTGGCTGGGATTCAGGCGATACGCTACTAACAGCAAACTTTGTGGTACCAAGTTTGTGTCAATTAAACTCAACTTCAACTGTAGATTTTGGCAATATTAATGATATTAGTACGACTAAGCGTGATTACACTGCGCAAGGGGCTGTAAATTCGACCTGTAATTATGGAACGCCATATAGTATTTATTTAGGGGATGGCAATAACCGTATAAGCGGTGGATTTAGGCGTATGACCAATGCTAATAATGAATATATTCCCTATCAGTTATATAAAGATTCTAACTATAGTACGGTGTGGGATGCTACAGGCGGTGTAACCAATGTTGGGGGAGCAGGGGGAGTGTCTGGTACAGGAACAGGTAGCGCTCAAACGACCCCAGTGTATGGAAAGATTCCGCAAGGTACTTCCATCGCAAGTACACCAGGAAACTATTCGGATAGTGTTGTTGTTACAGTAACTTATTAATTTATCGAGTCTATACACGGTTCTATTTTTATAACATGGTTCCGTGTAATTTTAATTATATTCAGTGAAATTAGCCGAGCATAAAAAGATATAAATCAAATGATTTTAGTTTTTTGAAACTTGTTCGTCATTAAAAATAGTTTGACTTAAAAATGCATACTGTATATTTATTGATTGGTTCTAAAAAAGAACTAGTAAGTAAAATAGGCAATTAAAATAAAGGTAAAGAAATGTCGGATATTATTTTGCATCAATGGGAGATTTCCCCATTTTGTCAAAAAGTTTCAAGAATTTTGAAATTTAAAGGAATTTCATTTGAAATAGTTAACTATAACGGCATTTTGGGAGCAAAAGTTCCTTTACTCAGTAAAGTAGGCAAGGTGCCTGTAATTGACCATAATGGACAGCGGATACAAGACAGTACTCAAATTGCCCGTTACCTAGAAGAAACCTACCCAAACACCCCTCGACTTTATCCGGCAGATCCAAATCAAAAGGCACTTGCAGAGTTATGGGAGGACTGGGCAGATGAATCTCTTTATTTTTATGAAGTCTATTTACGCGTAAATGATCCAGAAGCGTTAGATGAAGCAATTCGTATTAGCAGTATCGGTCGCCCAGCATATGAAAAGCCTATAGTAAAAGGATTTATTTTAGCTGAATTAAAAACACAGCTTTTCTTTCAGGGCCTTGGCCGAATGAAAGCTGAACATGTTCAAGCAGAGTTTAGAAGACACCTCGACCGTATTGAACAAGTTTTATCACAAAGTGAATGGTTAGTTGGAGATTCACAAACAATTGCAGACATTGCTGTTGTCGCTCAACTCGGTGAAGTGATTCGCACAAGCAAAAAATTTCGTAAAGAAATTTTGGATCGTCCGTTTATTGAATTATGGTATAAAAAACAAAAAGGGTGAAACGACCATGACATTAGCAACACCAGATAAAAAATTAGATTGTGTAGTTGTTATTGGCGTTGGGGCATCGCAGGGTATTGGTGCAGCTGTGAGCCGTCGTTTTGCAAAAGAAGGCCTAAAAGTTTATGTCGCTGGGCGTACTTTCCAGAAAATTGAAGCAGTGGCTGCCGAAATCCATTCGAAAGGTGGTAATGCTGTCGCATTTCGTTTGGATGCAGAAGATGTCAAACAAGTACAGGCCTTGTTTGACACAATCACCAGTCAAAATGAGCGCATTACCGCTGTCATTCATAATGTGGGAGGGAATATTCCCTCAATTTTTTTACGTAGTCCGCTGTCGTTTTTTACTCAAATGTGGCAATCCACTTTTTTATCAGCTTATTTAGTTTCTCAAAGCTGTCTAAAAATCTTTAAAGATCAAAACCACGGTACGCTTATTTTTACTGGAGCGAGTGCGTCTTTGCGAGGAAAACCTTTTTTTGCTGCCTTTACGATGGGTAAATCTGCCTTAAGAGCTTATGCCTTAAATCTAGCTCAAATGTATAAGTCACAAAGCATCCATATTGCTCATGTGATTATTGATGGAATGGTCGATGGCGATAGAGTCAATAAGGCATTATTTGGCCTAGGGCGTTTAGCCCGTCTTACGCGTGGAACGGGTGGGCTCAATATTGATGCAATTGCAGAAAACTATTGGATGCTTTACCAACAAATGCCTGAGCTTTGGACACATGAGTTGGATTTACGCCCTTATCAAGAAAAATTTTGAGAGACTAAAATGCTAAAAAAAATATGTCAAAGGTTTCAAAAAAAGCAGGGCTGTGTGGTCATTGCTGGTCATGATTTACACCTGATTGAGCGTGACTTTGTAATTCTAGATAAAAATGCACAATTTCCATTACATCTTTATCAAGTTGTGCATGATTCAGCCGAAAAAAATATGCAAGTCCATTCTATAAATGATGGCGTGACAGCAGTTCATTTGAACTTGGTAAATACTGATCATTTCAAAAGTTTGATGCGTTATATTTCCAGTCAAAGACACACAATTGAACTCTGTATGTTTCAGCCGAACTTTTCATCTTCACCAAATATTGAAGCTTTATCTTTAGAAGAGATTGAACACCATTGGCAAACCACAGGTTTAAGTGCGGTGAGTGTCGCGCAAGCTGTGATTAAGCCAATGTTAAAACAGCAGCGGGGCACAGTTATTTTTCTTGGAGCACCGTTTAGCAACTCGACTCATTATGATGTATTAAGCCAAAGCATGTTTGCGGGCGTTCGCGCTTTATCTCAGTCATTGGCAAGAGAGTTTCAACCTAAAGGCATTCATATCGCCTATTGTATGGTTGAGAAATGGGAAGGACAAAACCAACATTTTATTTCATCTGTTAAGCAAGTGTGCCAACACATCTATCAGCAACCTGATTCGGCATGGAGCCAAGAACTTAGCCTATCTTGAAATTTTACTTTCGCATGTTCTTAAAATACAGTACTGATCTGGAATGATGACAGAACAATAATTTCGATAGGTATTTACATGGCAAAAATTAAGAGCGCTCAGCAAGCGGTTAAAGTGGTTTGTACGTTGGTAGCTTTCATGGGTTTTTCTTCATTAGCGCAAGCGTATCAATATAATCAAACTGCCCATTTAATTAATGAGCGCTTATCTTATATGAAGGATGTAGCGGGTTATAAAGCAGAGCAGCATTTGCCGATTGAAGATTTAATTCAAGAAAAGAAAGTTCTTGATCAATCTGTTTCCGAAGCTGAATCTTTTGGTTTAAATAGCGAAACAGTGAAGCCATTTATTGTGACTCAAATGAATGTTGCTAAGGTAATTCAGTACCGATATCGAGCAGACTGGTTGTCGAGTCCGGAAACCAATTGGAAGCCTCAGGATTTACCAGAAGTACGTCTAAAAATTAGTACGTTAAACACTGAACTTCTAAAGAATATTGCCGATCAACTTAAAAAAAATAATAACAAAGCACCTCATAGCTGTGGCTACATGTGGTCTGTTCAGCATCCTCAACTTAAAGAAGCGGATAAGAAGGCTTTATGTGTGGCATTAAATAAAATTAAGTTAAAAGAATGAATTTATTTAAGATAAGTAAAACATTGAATTTATTATCAGGAGAGTTTTTATGAAAAAAACCTCTTCAATATCTTTTCTTTTTAAGAAGAGGTATTTACTGATATTTTTGTTAGTTGCACTCTTTGCTTATGGCAAATACCACAATTACAAAGAAAAGATTTTATTTAGAGAATATTATTTACATCCACCATTGTATAGAGAGATTTGGCCATCTGAATTTGACCCTAATGGAGTCACATTAGATATTCCAGCAAATTATCTTATGGATGCAACTGCTATTTCTGAATCTTCACGAAAGAAAGATCTGGAATTCAGAAAAAAGCAACGATATGAGAGTAATAAAGCCTTATGTGATAGATTTCAATGTACTGAGCTTTTTCAAGTTCTTTTACCTGATTACAAAGGTAAAACATTAGAGAATTTACATATTTTTAATCCTGAATCAATAAGAGCTGATTATGAAATACCTAAGGACTGGCAAGAGTTTTATAAGTATGTAATTTGGTTTTCCTTAAATAGCTGGATACCTAAGAACCATAAAGTGAATGCTAGTGATGCAGAAATTACAATGGGTATAAATTTAAGTTCAGTGTTTCATCCGAAAGAGTATTTTGAAACGCCAAAATTAATTAAATATATACAAACTAAACCAGCTCCAGAATTAGGCTTAACAGAAGTTGTATCACTAGATCCTAATTTACCAGGCGAGTTCTATAAAGTTCTTGTTTATAAGGATTGGCGAAAGAAATATCCTGATGATGTAACAGAGGATTATAATCATTATAAGATTTATTTTAAAAAAGATGCTGATGGAAATATAGCCTCTTATATTAGTTGTAGTACTTTTGCTCGTACTTATTTATTAAGTAAACCAGATCCTGAACAGGCTATTCTAGAAGACTATGCTAAACCAAATCAGCAATACTATTGTAGCCATACTTTTAATGTGAAGGGACTGCCGATGAGTATTACCGCACATTACAGTGATAAGCATTTAGCTGATTGGCAGAATATAGAAAATAATTTAACTCGGCTTATACAGTCATTTCATGTTAAAGAGACTAAGTAAGTTTCAATATTTAAAGCTCTTGTTATTTAAAGAGCTTTTTTTATATCTAATGTTTTGATTCTTTCTTTTTGAACATTGACACTCAAAACCTCTACGATTATTCTTTGCCTGCTGGCCACATTGCCAGTCGGCTTTGACAGGCTGTATACCCAAAGCACACGAAAAAGTCTTTCTTTTTTGTGGGCATCCCTGCGTGCCCCCTCTGCGGCGGAATGATCTGACCCCATAAAGTTGGACAGTTAATTAAGCAGTTTTTAAAAACTGATTTCTATATTGTACAGGGGATAAACCTTGTAGCTTCACCTTGATTCTCTCATGATTATAATAATGAATGTACTCTTTTACAGTTTTCTCTAATTCATCAATTGATTGAAATTTTTCACCATGAAAGCATTCCGATTTTAATATTCCAAAGAAGCTTTCTATTACAGCATTATCCAAACAATTTCCCTTACGAGACATACTCTGAATTAAACCATGTTGCTTTAATTGCTGCTGGTAATGGGCCATTTGATATTGCCATCCTTGATCGGAATGGAGAATTGGTTTTTCATGTCGCTTAAGTTTAGCCAAAGCATGAATGAGCATCTCTTTTACTAACTCATAATTGAGTTTGCGTTGGATTCGGAACGTAATAATTTCCCCATTAAATAAATCTATAATTGGGGATAGGTAAAGTTTTTCACCATTCACATTAAATTCCGTTACATCAGTTGCCCATTTCTGATTTGGCCGATTTGCTTTAAATTGCCGTTGTAAAATGTTATCAGCCACCATCCCGACACAACCACTTTTATATGAGCGATATTTTAGTGCTCTGATCCTTGATTTGAGTCCCATAGTTTTCATGAGGCGATATACGCATTTATGGTTAATCATTATTCCTGCACTTTTCAAAGCAAGAGTAATTCTACGATAGCCGTAACATCCTTTGTGCTTGTGATATATCGACTTAATATTTTGTTTTAGCTCAGTATATTTATCATTGGAGCGTAGAGCTTTCATGTGGTAGAAATAAGTACTACGGGCTATCTTCGCGATACCGAGTAATAGTTTCAATGGATAGATATGCCTTAATTCTGAAACAACCTGAACACTGTCTGCGGTAGAAATTGAACTTAAGTACGCTGCTTCAGTTTTAAGGCTTTTAGCTTTTTTAAGAAAGCGACCTCTGCGCGCAAAGCTGTAACCTCATCAATGAGTTCTTGTTGAGACTTGTCTTTATCATCTCTGATTGGCTTAACTACTTTGATTTTATCTTGCCTAGTCATATTGGTATAAGTCCGTTTAGTATTAAAACCAGCAATCCCTTCTTTATGATACTGAGCTAACCATCTTCTTAAAATTGACGTCCCGCTCAGATTTAATCGTCTTCTTACTTCTCTTACGGGTATCTTATCAAGAAGCATTTGTATCGCATTGATTTTAAATTCTGGAGAATAATAAGTCTTTTTAATTTTAACATTAAGCCCATCAGTACCATGTGCTTTATAGTTTTCAATCCATAACCGGATGGTTTGGAGATCTACATTAAACTCTTTGGAAAGAATTTTATAGCCTTTACTCCCATCTAAATAAGCCTGAATTACTTTTAGTTTTAACTCTTTTGAATGCTTTGGAACTGGCATAGGACACACCTTATAAGTTTAAAGAGTCTAACTTATGGGGTGCAGTTCAGAACGGGAGGGGGACACCTTCGGGTGTGCTGATCTTTTGGGTATCAGTCTGTCAACCCTCTCTCGTTTCGTCACCATTATTTGACAGTAATGTGGTGAAGCTTCTTTATTACCCAAAGGAGTCCGCTCATGCGTACTAATTCTTCTTATTTCTTGGCCTTTGCCAAATTCTCTCTATTCATACCATTCAACTGGTCTTTAAAACGGTTTAATCGACTCTAGGTTTTCTACACCTTTAGATCATTACGACTAAAAAATCATAGCAACAATAAAACCTGAGATAGGCGAACACACCACTTTTGTGTCGTTTTCACATGCCTGTTTTTAGTGCTCATTTTAAGAGTGACGGCATTTCTATCTCATTTATATACAACAAAAAATTATTTTAAACGGTATATATATGCCAAATTTAGAAGCTTCATTTAGAGCACTACAAGTGCTCCACGCAGCAAAAGATTTATTTAATCAACATGGGTTTTACATCGGGATAGATCGAATTATTGAGGAAGCCAAAATCCCTAAAGCCACTTTTTATAATTACTTTCACTCTAAAGAAAAATTGGTTGAGATGTCTCTGACTTTTCAAAAAGACGCATTAAAACATGAGGTGTTTTCTATTATTCATTCGTACCAAGAACTTATGGTTTTCGATAAGTTAAAGAAAATCTACTTCTTACATGCAGATTTAGAAGGCTTTTATCGTTTGCTATTTAAAGCGATTTTTGAAATTGAAAAGCTTTATCCAGCGGCCTATAAACACGTCATTGACTACCGTAATTGGTTCATTAACGAAATTTATAAGCTGCTTTTAACCGTAAAAGTTACAGCCACAGTTGAAGATGCTTACATGTTTTTATTTGTGATTGATGGGGCAATGGTTCAGCTTTTAAGTGCAAACAAGATCGATGAAAGAGATAAGTTATTAGAATATTTTATGTCGATGTTCGTTTAGATTAATTAATACTCTAGTGTTTAATACCTATAAAAAAGCCCTCCGAAGAGGGCTTTTTTTTCAATTAAATTTAGCTTTAAAAGTCAAAAGATGTTTGTAGATAGAAAGTACGTGGCAGTCCTACATATTTACCGCCCGTAGAGTCTGTTGAGCGAGTAAAGTATTGCTTATCAAAGACGTTTTTGATTCCGCCAGCAATTTTTAAACCTTTAACTTGTGAACTTAAGTCATAAGAGGTACGTAGAGCAAAAGTGGTATAACCTGGAATGTCTCCGTATTTACCGTCCGCAGTTTCTTCTGTTTGATAGAAATCACTATCAGGAACATCTGGTGAATGCTGCTTAGACTGTGCAAACATATCAGCATTTAAAGACCATTTATCCATGGTATAACCTAACCCAACATTACCGACATGACGCGAGTAAAATGGTAGGTCTTTATCTTTAAACTGACCTGCTTCAGCTACTGCTTTGGTAAAAGTATAGTTGCTATATACTTTTAAGCCTTCTAGTGCATCGGATAATTGACCAAAATCGTAACTAATACCTGTTTCAATACCCTTATGGCTAGTCGCACCTAAATCTGTCCAGATTCCGTTATTGCCAGCATCACGTACCAATGAAAGCTCTTTATCAAAATCTAGATAGAACACGGTAAATTCGGCATTTAAACCGTTACCTAAATATTTGGTTCCAATTTCGTAGTTGTTAGACTTCTCTGGGTGTAAACCTTCAGTTGTAGCAGTTGCAGTCGTTCCTTCAAGACGAGCCAACTGGCTGTACTGTTGTGGACCAAACGATACGCCAGCATTAGCAAATATATTCCAGTTTTCATTTGCTGAGTACACGACAGACAAACTTGGTAAAAACTCATCTGAATCAATTTTTGGATAAACTGCGTTCGCTAGACCATTTTTATCATATCCAGTGAAACTATTGTGGGTTTCAATTGATTCAAAGCGGACGCCGGGTGTGATCGTCCAACGACCGAGTTCTATACGGTTATCAACATATACCGCATGCGCTTTAGTACCACCCTCACTACTGCTACGTGGAGCAAAATCTGGAACTGCTGCACCTGAACCATAAGATGCGGTACGTCCGGCAAACTCAGAACTTTCTTCTTTTAAGTAGCGATAGCCAACTGTTACTTCATTTTGAGTATTACCAAGTTGATAAATACGTGAGTAACGCGGTTCAATTGCATAGACCTTGTAATCACGCGGAGCAGAATCAAGACGTTTTTGGCCATTCGCTAATACGGTCTCAAGATTACTTGTACGGAAAGAGTCAATGTAATAACTCAGAACTTCAAAATTATTTTTTTCATCTTTATGGCTATAACGTAAAGAGACATCTGTACGTCGACCTGCAAAATAGTTTTTTTCACCAGAAGACTGATAAGGGTTTTCAGCATACTGAGCCTGAGTTAAACCCTCTGGCATTTCGCCTCGACCTTCATAATGATGAAGATTTAAAGCAACTGAATCTTTATCATTAAATTGATAAGCTGACTTTAACATTACATCGTCAATATCAATCTTGTTGTTAGCTTCTCGATATCCATTTCCTTTAGTCCCTGAATATAAGAGAGCAAGGCCTAAACCGTTGTCTAGAGTTCCCCCAACAAAGAGATTAGGGCTAAGTTTTACTTGGTCCGTACCAGATGCATATTCTGAAGTTAAGCTAACAGTTCCACTAAAATCTTGTGGAATTGATCGAGTGGCAAAGTTAATAATTCCGCCTACGTTTTGAGGCCCAAAACGAACTGACCCAGCACCACGTACTACGTCAACTGATTCAATATTACCTATTGAAACGGGTGCTAAAGATAATTGTGGTTGTCCATAAGGAGCAAATGAAAGAGGAATACCATCGACAAGAACTGTTGAGCGTGGTGAAAGACGTGATGCTAAACCACGCACACCAATATTCAATGAAACGTCACTACCACCAGTTCCACTACTATCTTGTGCTTGAACTCCAGGAATTTGCTTTAGGGCTTCTCGAATTGAAGTTGCTGCTGTTTCATCCAAACGCTTGCGGTCAACAATAGTTCGAGCACCAGGGTGTTTGTGAACTGTTTCAGCATTTGCTTCTTCTAACCAGTTACCTTGCGCCTTAATAGTGATGGTTGGTAATGCGCTGGTAGCTGTATCTTCGGCATGTGCTGGAATTGCTAGATAAGTACAAGCAAGTCCGATCGCATAGCTAAGAGTAGAAACTTTGAACTTAAAATTTGGTTGTGAAAGAGCAGATGAGCGTTCCATGTTGATGTATCGAAGTCCTAAACGATAATTATAATCATTATAGCGAAAAAGTAACAAAATTTTATGAAAAGGTTTAATTTTTTCCTTGGAATTTTAAACAATTTCTAAAAAATGAGATTTGATATTAATTTAAAAAGTATGCTTATAATTTTTTATATAAAGAAAAAATTTTAGCAAGATTCAGGTGAACTGTATTTATGTAAAGCTTGCAGAGAGCTCATTGATATGCATACAACCCTCATTCTTAAAGACATTAGAAGTATAAAAGGGTTGGGGTACTTAAAATTAGGTTTTTCTAATAGTTGTAGGAAAAAATCAGCAATAAGTTGAGTTTGAAAGCTATTTGTGTGAAATTGAAAATAATTTAATAAATATTTTTAATAAAAATCAAAAGATTATTAATTTTTTTTGAACAATTGTTATAGTATTTTTATATTAAATTATTGTTTTAATAATCAATAATCATTATTATTCGCGCTAATATTTACATGAAGACACAAAATACATATGGAATTTATTAAGTCTCGCAAGAAGATTGCTAAATCAGCAATAGCCTCTTCATTATCAATTGTAGCTACAACTGCAATGGCTGCGCCAGAAAATTCTGTACCACTTCCATTAATTCATGTTCAAGCAGATGCAGAAGTTGCACAGAGCCTTAAAGTTGATAAATCGGCTAATTCTAAGTTCGTAGCACCTTTATTAAATACACCAAAATCAGTTTCGGTAATTTCTAAACAACTTATTGAAGATACGAAAGTAAATACATTAAGTGATGCACTTCGTACTGTACCAGGCATTACCTTAGGTGCTGGTGAAGGCGGTAACCCGAATGGTGATCGACCGTTTATTCGTGGTTATAACTCAGAAAGTTCAATGTATGTTGATGGTATTCGTAATGCATCATCACAAAACCGTGAAATGTTTGCGATTGAGCAAGTTGAAGTGACTAAAGGTTCTGCTTCTTCTATGGGCGGTGCAGGTTCTGTTGGTGGTAGCATCAATATGATTTCTAAAGTTGCTAAAAAAGGTGACTCTTTAGAAGGCTCTGTGCAAGCAGGTACCGATAACTACCAACGTATCACCTTAGATGGTAATAAAGACTTTGGTAATGGTACTGCTGCTCGCGTTGTCTTAATGGGACACAAAAATGAGAAAGCTGGGCAGAGTGATGGCGCTGAATACAAACGCGTAGGTATCGCGCCTAGTATTACATTTGGATTAGATACACCAACACGTGCGACCTTAAGTTACTACTATCTAAGATCAGATGACACTCCAGATTCAGGTGTTCCATATAATTATGATGCCTCTAAAAAAGCCACTGTTGGCAAGCCAGTAGATGTTAAACAAGGTATTTACTATGGTTTAAAAGGTCGTGATTTCCAAAAACAAGAAAATCACATTGGTACTTTTAAAGTAGAGCATGATTTAAATGAAAATCTTACTCTTGCTAACACCTTACTCTATAGCAAATCAAAAAATGATTACCTTTGGACTCAACCAGATGATTCAAAAGGTAATGTAGCAAACGGCAAAGTTTGGCGTCGTATCAACTCTCGAATTACAGACACTGATGTTTTCACTGACCAATTATCTTTAAGAGGTAAGTTTAATACTGGAGCTATCAAGCATAGTTTCAATATTGGCGCAGAATATAGTGATCAAGAGTCAGATAAAGGTAGCTACTCAACAACATATCCAGGTTATGCAGGCTCTACAACAGGCGGTTTTAATAGTGACTGTGCTATTAATGATGCATGGTGTACTTCATTAACTAATCCTAATTCTAAAGATGTGTGGTTAGGTGGCCGTATCGCCAATAAAGCAACAACGACAACGACTACAAAAAATACTTCTGTTTATCTATTGGATAATATTGAGTTTAATCCTCAATGGTTACTTGATTTAGGGGTTCGTTGGGATAAGTTTGATACTGAACAGGTTACAAATGCCACAGGAGCAAAAATTGAAAGTAATAAAGATTTTGTTACTTACAATACAGGCATAACTTTTAAACCTACTGAAAACGGTAGTATCTATGCAAGTTATGCAACTTCTGCCAACCCTGTAGGTGTTGATGGTGGGGACGGTTCTGAGTCAATTGGCCAAGCTTATATGGACCTTAAACCAGAAGAAAGCCAAACAATTGAACTTGGTACAAAGTGGAACGTTTTAAACGAAAAACTTAATTTGACTGCTGCCATTTTCCGTACAGAAAAACAAAATACTCGTATTCAAATTGATTCAAGCACTTATACCAATGGTGGTGATAGTAAAGTTGACGGTATTGAACTTTCAGCAAATGGTAATATCACTGATAAATGGGCTGTTAGTGCAGGGTATACGTACTTGGACAGTGAAAATACTGATCCAGGGCCAAGTTGTAGCCGTGCTGGTGTATGTACTCCTGAAAATGCAGCTAAAGGCAAGCAACTTCCAAACGTACCTAAAAACTCAGCATCATTGTGGACTACATATAAAGTCTTACCACAATTTACTTTAGGTGCTGGGGCTTTCTATGCTGACAAAGTATATGGTGATGCAGCTAATACAAAATGGGCTCCATCATATGTTCGCTATGACGCGATGGCTCGTTATGACGTTAACAAGAATGTTAACTTGCAACTTAACTTAAATAACTTATCTGATAAGCGTTACTTTACTAAAGCGTATGCTTCACACTATGCAACTGAAGCAGAAGGACGTAGTGCAGTAGTATCAGTTAACTTCAAATACTAATAAGTTTAAAAAATTATTAGTCTTAAGAAGTAACCTAAAATAGCCTCAATTTGAGGCTATTTTATTAATTAGAGCTATTTTTAGAGGTATCGCCGTGATTCACCATATTCCTAATGTACTTAGTAAAGAACAAGTCCAGTTTTTCCGTCAAGAAATGGACAAAGTAGAATGGGTGAATGGAAAAGTCACTGCTGGTACACTTTCGGCTATGGTAAAACATAATCAGCAATTGCCTGAAGATCATCCTCTAACTCATCAATTGAGTAATATCATCCTTGATGCTTTAGGAAAACATCCATTATTCCTATCTGCTGCAATTCCACTAAATATCATACCGCCTTTATTTAATCGCTATGAAAATCATGAGTCGTTCGGTTTTCATGTAGATAATTCAATACGGCTAATACGTGGTAGTAATCAGCGTTTAAGAACAGATTTGTCTTGTACTATTTTTTTAAGCGAGCCTGAGGAATATGAAGGTGGCGAGTTAGTTGTTGAAGATACATATGGTTATCATGAAATTAAATTGCCTGCTGGTGACATGATTTTGTATCCATCTACTAGTCTACATGAAGTGACAGCTATTACTTCAGGCTGTCGTATAGCATCTTTTTTCTGGGTACAAAGTATGATTCGTGATGATGCAGAGCGACATATGTTATTTAATCTAGATCAAACTATTCAAAACTTACGTATGCAACTAGGTGATGATCACAAAGAAGTTTTGAACTTAACAAACACTTATCACAACTTAATCCGTAAGTGGGCTGATGTTTAAACAAGCAAGAAGAGTAGCTAAGTAGCGTAAATTATTTAATATGCTACTTATAGACATTTACTTCAATATTTAATGCTTTTTCATCAATTTTTTTCAACAAACATTCTAATAGTTCTTCTACTTTATCATCATATTCGAAAGGATGAGATTTGCCAGTTTTTGTATTAATAAGATTTAAACTAATTTTATTAGAAGCTGGTCTATAAATTCCTCTATTACTTTTACCCAAAACAACTCTTTTAATTAATTTTCTATGTTCAAGTTCCGCTAAAGTACGATATGTAGTAGCTAGACTTATTTTTAGGTTTTTCTTTTGGGATAACAGATATATTTCTTCTGCGGTTATTCCTTTATCGTTCTCATGTAAAAAACGAAAAATAGCAACTCGCGAAGGCGTAGCTGATAAACCATTTTCAATTAACTCTTGATGATAATCCATTTAGTTCCTCTGCTAATGGCTTATTTGCATTTAAATTGATTACTAAGGCTTTTTTAGTAGTGGGTAAAAAAATCTATTTGAAAACCAATGATATTAATCTTTATTGTAAACCATTTGGTATAAAAAGTATTATGAGAAAAAGTAAAAATGCTGAATTCAAATGATAAAAGTTAGAAGCCGATTCTTTTTCGAAGAAAGCCATACCTAACATTAAACCTGAAACAGTATTTTTAGGGTTTTGGTACCAGAGGGATAATGGAGCGGGAGCCAGATTGATCGCTAATGCTTCATTGGTAATTTTTTGATCAACTAATGAGGGCAGTAAATTGATGAGTACTGATAAGCCAGCAGTGTAGGTTTGCAGATTAAATTGTTTTAAACATTTAATTAGTTCATCACGCCGAGCACTATAGGTTCTCTTTGTTCGTCTTGAATGTCTTAAAAAATGACCTTCATGCATAAACTCTTGAATTGAAAGTTGTAAATATAGTGATGGAGCTTATATTCTCATATTCATGTGAAATCACCTTTTATATGCCTATGTGGTTGAGGATAATATTGAGTCTAAAGTGAATAAGGAGAAGCCAAAAATTTATCAGGTAGGTCAGAGCGGGTTTAGCTTGGGCTGAGTCAGTAACTAAAGTCTCTACAACCGCAGTGCCTGATGACGTATATCAGCTTGTCTATTCTGTATTTGATGAAAAAGAACTTGTAGATTTAACTATCGTTATTAGTTTTAGAAATCCGCCTCAAGCTGCAAAGTAATAGTTAGGTGAATATTAAACTAAATAAAAAGCCCTCTAGCGAGGACTTCTAACTTATCTAAAAGAAGGTTGGCTTAAGATTTTGTAGACCTTTTCTTTGTATACATCATTGGAAATGACACCTTTATCTCGCTGTTGTTTTAGTGATCTAAATTGCTGGCCACGAATTTCTCTTTGAATATTCACATTATCATGATTTCTAATGTAGTAAAGACTACGCTCATGATCACTCATATTGACTGTTTCTTCAGTAGAGTAGGACGGCTTAGCTTCATTTTCTTGATACTGTTTTGCAATTTCAAAAAAATCTACATTTTGATTATTGGTGGCAGAATTAGAAAAGTCTTTCGGTTGCCCATTAAACTGATGGTTTTTAGAACTCACGTTCACTTCAAGAATGCTTTTGTGCTTATTAAATTGAGGGTGATTATATTCTTGTTTCATTTGAAACGTATTTGTGTCAGAAAATACTGCGGGATAAAAAAGACTAATATTTAAAAATAAAAAAGTTAATAACAATCTATTCATTTCTTTTGAAGTCCAATTGAAATTGAGTAAATCACTGTATTGTAACATTAAAGTTGGATTTTTAAAGGTTTAAGTTTCAGAGTATTTGATCATCTGGTCAATAATATGATGAATGGACTGGTTTGTGCGGAGTTCTATTGAGAGTTCCGCTCAAAAAAAACTTTATATAAGATGAGATCTAATATTTTTAATTTTAGGATATTAGCTATTATCTAATTTTAATATCTGTCCCGTAACAGATTCTGTTTTTCATAATGCTTCTTTTAAATTAATTGTTAAGTATTACTAAATAGTTTCGGTGTGACAACTGCGATTCAATTTGTTAAATTGTGTGGTTTTTATAACAGTGGGCGAAATTTATGAAGACATTTTTAGTTATATCTTTATTGGGTTTTGGGCTGATTGGCTGTGCTTCCTCTACATATAATTCTCAAGAAAATTATTTAAATAAACCTCCAATTGTTCCAGAAAATAAAGCTTTTAATAGTTTTAAAACACCTGATCATGGAATTTTTACAGATCAAGATATCTATAATATGCCAGAAAATTCAAACATGAATATCCGTTATGAAGCCCCTTTTTAAAGAAAAATAAATCATTAATCGAAGCAAAGGTAGATAAGGACGACTTACTACCTTTGCTGACTAGAGATAATCAATGATTAATGCCTCCTTCGGGTGGTTTTTTAAATTTTAAACTGTTAAATTTTAATTATTGAAAAAAGGTATTTTAAATGAAAAACTTCAGTATTATTGCTTCTTTATTTTTATTAGTTGGGTGTACGACTGGTCACAAACAGGTCATTCCTGTTCAAGTGACTGATAATAAAATTACTTCAGAGGCTGAGACATATAAAAAGCAATACCAAAAGAAAATTTATAAAATATGGGATATTCCAAAGTCTTCTACTGGCATGAGTGCAAGCGTTAAAGTATTTTTAACTGACAGTGGTGAAATTGAGCAAATCATCTTTTTAGATAAAGAAGAACAGAAATTTAAAACAAGTATTGAAAAAGCGATCTGGCGTGCAAGCCCCTTTGCTTTGCCTTCAAATCCTGAAGTAAGAAAACAAGCAAGAAAATTCAATATGAAATTTCAGGCGAAATAAATAAGTTCTTCTTAAGCATGAGGGGGGTGAATTTAGAATTGTTTAAGTATATAAATTTGTTCTCTAGCTTTATGAATACCGAAACTAGTTAGTTTAATCGCTATTAATATTTCCTTTAAAAGAAAAAGTAATCCCATTTTAGAGGGGTAAATGTATCTTAAAGTGTCAGTTACACAAATGATGATTGTTTGGTATTGAATGTATCCGTGAATTATTTAAGCATGGAGTGACACAAGTTAAGTAAAGGATGAATCTCATGATAGATGAAGAAAAACCCTTAAATTTTGACGATGATGAAGAGCCTCTTGAATTTGCTGATGAAGAATTTATCGATGATAAAAAAGAGGATGAATTATATAACAGTATTACAAAAGATGGCTCAAGTGTAGATCCCGCAGATGATGGCGAGCGGCACATTCGTCCTGAAGATGGGGATCCCATAGAAGTTGAAGAATAATTCAAAGCCCAATTCAATATTGGGCATTTTTAATAGGTTTGACTTTTATCTGAATAGTACGATATGCCCGAGGTTAATTAATCATTATCATTAATGACTCGAAAAATTAAGAACTACGCAATGAGCGTAGAGATGTATATTACGTTTTGAGTTATAGATAAAAACTAAGATCATAGGGCATTAAATGCAAAAAATATTGGATTATCTCCGCAAATTTTTTACTGCCAAGTCTCAGCAAGATGCAGCAGCGGGTCACCTCATTGCTACGGCAACTGATAATAGCGATGAATTGATAGGCGTCGCCGTTGATGAGATGTCTCTTAGTTTAGGAGGAATAGATCTGATCTGTAATTTTGAAGGGTTAAAACTCAGAGCTTATGATGATGGTAATGGCGTGTGGACTATTGGATATGGCACGACACGATATCCTAATGGTAAGCGTGTAAGTGAAGGAGACAGATGCACGCTTGATCAGGCTAAAGCCTATATGCAGCATGATTTAAAGATATTTGAACGTGCCGTAAATAGTTCTGTAAAAGTACCTTTAAAACAGAATCAATTTGATGCATTAGTATCTCTAACTTATAACATTGGGGTAGGTGCCTTTAAAAACTCGACTTTACTCAAAAAGTTAAATTTAGGTGATTACAAGGAGGCTGCAAACCAGTTTGATGTCTGGGTAAATGCAGGCGGTAAGCGTTTGCAAGGACTCGTTAATCGTCGTGCAATCGAAAAGAAATTATTTTTATCATCAAAATAGTTGCCTCAATTTTTTATTAAACTTATCAAAAAGACATGAAAAAGCCTCGGATAGTCTGGGCTTTTTCATATATAAATTAATTGGATTAACTTTTATCACCTAAAGTAATTCGAAGCCTGTTTAATGCTCCCATGAGTGAAATGCTGGTCGTTAACTCTACAATTTCTCTTTCACTAAAGTATTCGGTTAATTGAATTTTTACAGTTTCAATTTTTTCAGATAGAAAAGTGACTGCTTCTGCAAGTTCAAGAGCGAGAAGCTGCTTCTTTGAAAAGACATTCGAATGTTTATAGCCCGGAATTTTATCAATGACTTCTTGGCTTAGTCCCATATCCCTTAATTCCTGAGCATGAAAAGCGCAGCAGTAAGCACAGCCGTTGATTTGTGACACATATAACTCAGCTAAAGCAATTATTTGAGGATCAATGCCTGAGTTACGAATAGATGCATGTGCTGAGTACAAATGGCTAATCGTTTTTTTAGCAATTTCTTTATATTCCATAATATAGGCCAGTCTTTTCAAGATAAAAAACTATTATTTAGCACTAGGTATAGATTGTAAATTAGGCACTATTTTGTTATATAGGTATATTTTTTATACTTAATTAATCAATGAAAGATAATATTTCTGGCTGTTCTGTAGAAGAGGCAATGACAGTATTAGGTGGTCGCTGGAGAATGTTAATTATTTCATTTCTCATCGAAAGACCTATGCGCTTTAATGAGCTAAGACGTGCAATACCTAATATTTCTCAACGGATGTTAACTTTAGAATTACGTTTTCTTGAAGAAGAAGGGTTTATTAACAGAGAAGTTTTCGCGGAAGTTCCTGTTAAAGTTGAGTATTCATTGACGGAAGATGGCAAGAAATTAAACAGTTTAGTTGATGTGCTAAAAGAAGTTGGTTCTTGGCTAAAAATAAGATAATGCGGTTTATTTTATAGTTTTATTTAGTTTTTAGCTCAGGCCGAGATCGTATGTCATTATTTTAACAGGATCATTTATACAAATTTTAGGCGTAAAAAAGCCTGATGCTACGAATCAGGCTTCAGTATTCATCAACAATAGGAGTTAATGAACAAGACCAATCTAACAGACCTGCGCTATAAAGGCAAACTAATGGTCGACCGGACAGTTCATATGAGCATAATTTTTCTCAAATTATAGGCATTAAAAAAGCCCTTGCTCGAAAGCGAAGGGCTTAGTCGTTCATTGATCTAGCAATGAACTATATAAGGCTCATCTCATACTAAGTTCAGTATATCTGAAATTGAAGCAACAAAGAAGAAAACATTCTAACTATCTTCCTCATTCTATTTAAACTCAATTTATTCGTTCTTATTGCAACTTACATCTTTGATAAGCCAATACACAAAATTTGCACTTTGGTTTTTTGAGGGTGTGGTATTTGTGGGTGGGCTCCGATTAGATTGGCTTAGTAAGTAAAACCATAGCTGTCTGTAAATTATTCAAGATAAAATTCTATATGAATCTATTGAAGAATGACGGGGCTAGAGGTAGGCAAGGAAGTAGAGATGAATTTAATTAGATTAGAAGAACTTTCAATGGTGAGTAATGCTGTTTTGACACCCCAATTAAACAATTGGCCGTCTGTACTATCTACAAAAATGGGCGATGCTTCCTGTAAAAAGCATAAAGACAATTTTTTGGAACAGTTTGATAAAAAATTTTATAAAGAATGGCTAAAACAACAAAAGAAAATACTTAAAAGTATTCCGAGTAATGCTGTTTTACTCAGCATGAAAGATCCTATTTAGCTTAGACATTAGTTACGTTTTAAAATATGCATTACAAGGATGAGCATTTAGCTAAATAACTTTACGTAGGTATGCTTGTTAGTCATAACTTGTTCTAGAGATACTGACAATATAAATGAAAGCAAATGACATAAGGTGAAATAGGCAAATACAAAATAATAAAAAAGCATTTCCGTAGAGGTAAATTTTTATGGTTAATCTTCATCAGAAAACACTTTTTGATATCTTGACTCAACATCAGGCTTATCTATATCGGGCATCTTCAAGATCAGTCAATGAACTTCTCAATTTATTTAATTCTGAAACGGTTAATATGCTTACTAAGTTAGGAAATTTGTTAGATGAGCTAAATGAGAAGGAAAAAGCCGCATTGGCTGGTGGCGTTTATTCAACCGCTAATTTAAGAAAGATACGTACACTTATTTCTCAATGGTTTAATCTGATTAATGAAGCTCTGACTGACACTTTTACAATATCTGCTGTGGCATTGGCTGTATATGAAGCCAGATATATGTCAAAAATTTTTGGTGGTAAACATAAAGAATTAAAAGGCGAGCAGCTCTATAAAGCTGCTAAACGTGTTCCTTTAGCAGGTGGAGCATTAGTTGATGAGTTACTCTCTAAAATTGCTGAGGTTGCTCGCCAAAGAGTTGAATATGCGATTCGTGATGGTCTTAACAATGCCGCTACAACCCTGCAAATTGTTCAGCGTATTCATGGAACTAAACGCCTTAAATATGAAGATGGGCTACTAAATAGTACTAAAGCTGATATTGAACGAACTGTACGTACGATTCGAAGCCATATATCTAATCAGGCATATTTAAATAGCTATAAACAATTAAAGTTTGAATATGTCAGATTTGTAAGTGTTCTTGATGGTAGAACATCGAAAACATGCGCTGCACTTGATGGTACGGTATGGCAGCTTGACGACCCGACAAAAAAAGTTCCTCCTTTGCATCCGCATTGCCGCAGTATTTTAGTTCCAACTCACGAGGATGGTCAGCTTATTGGAAATCGAGCTTTCATTATGGATGAGAGGAAATTTAAGGATATTCCTAAAGATGAGCGTGAACAATTAACTGGTCAGCTAGATGCAAATACTTCTTTTAAAGAGTTTTTTAAGCTGACAGATAATTTCTTTCAAAAAGAATGGTTAGGGCCTAAAAGGTATCAACTATATAAAGAAGGGCAATTTGACTTTGATAAGTTCTTTGATCCAGAAGGGCGGTTATATACGCTTGAAGAGCTTAAAGAACTTGATGAGCGAGCTTTTAAAGTGTTGGGATTGTGAGTTAGAGCACAAGCATTTGGAAATAAGATTTTTATTTTTGATAAATTCTAGTTTTAACTAAACATACATACTTAAACAATTAGTTGAGAAAAGTTTCAGTAATTTCATCACATAGCATGTTAAGTTTTTCTCAATCATAAAAATTTAAAAGGGATGAAAAAATGAAATTTTCCTACCAAGATCTTGCTGGAAATAATGTTGAAGTAGAGTGTGAAAGTTATATTCATATACCCTCAGGAACAGCAATGAAATCTACAGAAGTTGGTAATTATCACCCTACTGAAAACTTCAATTTCTTTAAGAAAACTGAAGCTGATTCTGTACCCATCTATCGATTTGCTATTGACCGCAATTCTAATGTTTTTAATAGTGATGAACTTCCAGCATTAGCTCAAATTGGTAAAAACTGGAAAAATTTAGATTAAATTTATTACTTAAAATAAAGCCTTCAGTCGAGGGCTTTATTTTTTTTGAATACAAGCATTAAGCCTAGCAAAATTGCAATCATTCCTATTAAGCCTGCCAGCGGTAACTTATTTTTTAAAATTAAAAAATCTAAAATTGCAGTAACAATAGGAACCAGATAGAACAGGCTTGTCACATTTACAATATTGCCCTGATTTAAAAGCCGATAAAGTAAAAGCTGGGCTACTACAGAAATTAAGATTCCAAGAAATAAAATAGAAATAATCAGTTGTGAATTCCAATGTACTTCAAAATGTTCAAAAGGAACCAAAAACAGGCAGACTACCAGACTGACTATATATTGTAGCGGTAAGACATCTGTAGGGGCTTGTTGAATGTTCTTTTGCATGATGGCCCCAAAAGTCATACATAGGAGGGCAGTCAAGGCAAATAGCATTCCAATTGGGGCAATAAATGACATTGACAGGCTTTTCCACACTAAAAGTATGAGTCCGGCCAATGAAATGCATAAGCCCAAAAGTTTTTCTTTTGGCCAACTCTTTTCAATAAGACAAAGCGTTAAGATTGGCTGTATTCCCATAATTGTAGCCATTAAGCCAGGTGTGACCCCATACGCCATGGCTTTAAAGTAGCATATCGAATAACCAGCAATAATAAGAAGGCCAGTAAGCAGAACTTGTTTTCGAGTTCCATGTTTGGGTAAAAGTCTTTTTCTAAAAAGAGCAAGTACAAACAGAATAATTAAAGCAGTAGAAAAGCGCAGAATTAATAATGCTATGGGTGAGGCATTATCAAGGCCCCATCGAGTAAAAATTGCGGCACTACCCCAGAGTAAAACAAAAGCGGATGTTGCACTTTGTGATGCAAGCATCTGTTTATTTAGGCGCATAAAACCTTCTCCTAGTGCATAATACCTAAGAAATACGAAATGATGAAATTGTTAGTAGGTGTTGCTATTACCGTGTGATTTAGACATTAATCAATTCACAGATAGTTTCTTTAACAAAAGTGAATTGTTTTACCTTTTTCTAAATTCAGTATGGAAGAGAGAATAAATAAAGAAAAGCGCATAATTCTTTTATATACTATTTGAAAATCGAATAGATACATTGTAATGAATATAAAAAACTTACAAATTGATTGGCTAAAGTGTTTTGTCACAGTAGTAGATACTGGTTCATTATCAAACGCGGCGCCTGAGTTATATCGTTCACAATCTGCTGTTAGCATGCAGTTAAAAAAATTAGAAGAAGCACTACATTGCCAACTTTTAATACGAACGCACAGACAAATTGAATTAACCTCTCAAGGGCAACTACTTTTAGGCTATGCACGCCGTATTCTCGATTTGCATGCAGAAGCACAAATGGCATTTCATGGAGATGAATTAACGGGTCGTATACGCCTTGGAGTGCCCGATGATTATGCTTCTAAATATTTAACACCCGTACTTAAGCGTTTTGCGCCGCGTTATGGAGGTGTTGAAATCGAGTTGATCTGTGAGCAATCGACTTCATTAATTCCACGAGTAGAGAGTGGTGATATAGATTTGGCTTTAATTTCGAGAGATAACGCTCGTCAAGGTACACTTTTATTTCATGAACCAATGGTATGGGTAGGCTCTCCACAATTTGAACTCTGGCGAGAAGACCCACTCCCAATTGCAGTTTATGAAAGTACGAGCCAAGCCAAAAAGAGTGCTATTCATTCTTTAGCATTACAAGGACGCCGTTATCGTGCTGTATACAATAGTTCAAGTTTAGCAGGTCAAATCGCAGCAGTTGAAAGTGGTTTAGCAATCGCCGTGTTCACGCAGTGTAGTGCACCTGAACACTTAACCATATTAGGTGCTGATCATGGCCTAGGACCTTTAGAGCCTATGGAGACTGCTGTTTATCGAAGTCGGTCATCCTTAGAGTCAAAAGCTGTAGATCACTTATATGAATTACTCATTAAAACGCTCAGACATTCTGTTAATGTTTAATCGCCAAATATTAAGTTGATATTTAAAAATAAAACGAAAGAGCTTTACATTTTTGCGTTAAATCTACAAAAAAGCCTAGAAACGTATGCTGAACGTAAAACTAATAAAAAGTATTTATTAACTCACTATCTGAATAATTTATGAGGTGAAATATGAAAAAAATTATGGCTACCTTAAGTTTAGCTGCCATTATTTCTTTAAGTGTGAGTGCTTGCCAAGGTGAAAATGATACAAAACAGCAAGATAAAACGACCACCCCTCATTCAATGGACAATGATTCATAACCCAGATGAATACCGAAGCCCATCGTAAGATGGGCTTTTTTATATCTTTTTATTATCATCTGAAAATGTGATTTGTAACTCACAATATTTATTTTTAATGGCACTGTTCAAAATATGTTGACTAGTATGGTTGGTTTTAAATATATTTATATTCAACACGGATCATTTTAAATATAACCCTATATTTAAAATAAATTGATTCAAATGCCATCAGATCAGAAATTTAACCTTTAAATTTGATTATAAAAATATTAATTAATCAAGGAGGTGGGTATGGATGCTAAATTTCATTCTGAAAATGAATATGGTTTTATTCTAGACATATTGAATACTTATGTTGTGGTAAAGAAGACATTAAAAAATGATCATTATCCTTATGATTCATTTGGTTATCTTCTTGCTCTTTATCAACCCCTAAAAGTCTATATTCCTCAGCTTCCACATCCGAAAATTTATATTGAGATTGGTGGAATTTCATATGATCGAATGATTGTTATGCAAACAACAGACGAGACAGAAGCCATGAATGTTTTATTGGATTTAGGACAACTCGTCGTTTAACAATTAAGAGATATTTTTAGTAGTCAGTTTAATTTACTTAAGGAAAACTCTTTCTTAAGTAAATTAACGACACAACAATACGCTATAAAATAGTTATCGGAAGAGAAAATTTAAAGAAATTATTTGGTATTTTTATTCATCCTCATTAAACAAAGACTCTAATAAGATACAAAAAATCACAAAAGCTAAATCTATAACTTTAAAAGAATTTGTTTATATAACTAAGAACACTAAAAGTAGGTCATGGTAATGAAAAAAATATTCTTAGCAACACTCACTGGGTTGGCTTTATTGAGTAGTAATGCGGTATTGGCTAAACCAGATACTGCTTTGTTAAAAGAAGCGACAAAAAATGTAGTCACGGTGTCTAAAGCAAAAACTTTAGCTGATGAGTCCGGTGTTACGTTAACAGGCACCATCGTAAAGCATATTGCTGGTGATCATTTTGAGTTTAAAGATGCTACGGGTTCAATTGTAATTGATATTGATGATGACTTGTGGAAGCCTCTACAATTAAAAGCTGGAGATAAAGTACGTGTTGTAGGAGAGGTGGATACACATAGAGTTAAGCCTACCGATATTGAAGTTTTTCAGATTGAGCGTGTTAAATAAAGCCAGATTATTTATATAAATATTGCTCAGCTCAAATAAAAAAGAAAACTCCTGTTCTGAGGAGTTTTCTTTTTAAAGATTAAAATTTTTAATTATTGTGTTGCATTAAATGCCTCATGATAGCTGACATACCCTTTAGCAATATTGCCCGAGAAGCTTAAAGCTTGGAAATACTCACTTGGCACATCAGGCAAAATGAGTTCGGGATAGGTTCTAAAACCAAATCGGCTGTAATATTTGGGGTCACCGAGTAAAACACATCCTTTTGCATCTAAGTTTTTTAATTTTTCTAGTGATTTATTCATCAAAAGTGAGCCAATACCAAGCCCTTGTTTATTTGGATGAACCGAAATAGGCCCTAAACCATACCATCCCATTTCCCCTGAACTTATTTGAACTGGAGAAATAGTAACATGCCCAACAATAGCGCTATCTTCAATCGCAACTAGTGAGACTGTAAGTTGTCCGTGGTTTCTTAAACTATTCACAATAAAATGCTCGGTATGACTCGTGTGCTCAGCATTTTGAAAAGCTGCTTCTGTTAGTTTTTCTATTGCGTCAATATCCTCATTTCGTTCATCACGAATCGTAATATTCATTCAAGATTCTTCCTTATTTATTGAACAATCATACGCTTTAATTTTTTAAATAAGTAAAACTATAATTTAGATTTCTAAGATACCTTATTTGTTACTAATTATAAAAAACAACTACTACTTATGAAACTCATACATAAATTAAAATTTTATAAAAATTATTTTTAATATAATAATTTAAAAATATTTTGAGGGTTATAAATTGAAAAAAATCATTAAAACTTTATTATTATCTACACTCATTTCAACTACATCCTTCACTGTTTTAGCAAAAAATGTTGAGCAAAAAGTTAATTTTTTACAAGGTTCAACACATACCACATTAACTGGAAAATTTCAGGGTTATGATGATGTGAGATATAGGATTTATGCAAAGAATGGGCAAATATTGAAATTTAATATTAATAGTCTTAGTAATTTAGCCTATGTCAATATTTTTGCACCAGGGAAAAAACCAGGTAAAGATAATGCATTATTAATTGGCTCAACTGTAGGATCAAAAGGAGAGCTCACTTTACCTGTGGATGGCGATTATATTGTTCAAGTTTATCAAATGCGTAATAGTGCTCGTAAAAATAAAACAGTGAAATATAGTCTAGATGTCGAAATATTAAATAAAGTAAAAAAATAATAGTTGATAAAATTTACTAGCTTTCACATGAGAGCTAGTAAATTTGAAAAATGGTATAGATACTCATTATTCGATTAAAGAAAAGGACTCATGAATGCCACAACTTTCCACAAATGTTTGATCATGTGAAATGAGTAATACAGCACCTTCATAGCTCTGAATAGCAGTAGCTAATAATTCTCTAGATTCAATATCTAAATGATTTTCCGGTTCATCTAATAACAGGAGTTCCGGTGTAGGGTGGATCTGGCTAAGTGTCAATAAAGCTACTTTGAGTTTTTCTCCACCACTTAGTTGTGATAAGAGATAAGTACTTTTATCACCGCGAATTCGAAGTTGACCTAATAAATTTCTCCATTCTAATTCTGAAAGCTCGCTATTCATGTGAGTTAAATTCTCAATAACAGTCATCGCATCACATAAAAAGTTAAAGTTTTGATCGAGATAAAAGCACTCTACAAACAAGTGCATACTTTCATTGGGCAGATTTTTCTGTGCATTAATTGCTTTAAGTAGTGTTGATTTTCCAATACCATTTTGACCCGTTATGTGGATTTTTTGGGCTGCCTGTACAGCTAAATCTATGGGTTTGTGAGTTCCATATTTTAGTTTGAGTTTTTTAATTCGAAGAATTTCTCCAGATTTTTTATGGAAAGTAGGGAAGACAAACTGTTGTGGCTTAACGGTCTCAAGACGCATTTTTTTGTCTTTTAAATCATTTTGACTATTTGAAATTTGTCGTTGGTGCTGAGACTGTATAGCCGCAATACTTTGACCTGCTTGTTCCTTTTTAAAATCGAGCAGAATTTTGGCTTGAGAATTTGATTCGCGTAATTTATTCCCAGCACGTTCACGTTTTTGAGCTTTCATTAATACTTCATGTTGCTTTTGCTTCATGTGTTTAACGTCGCGTTGGTTTTGTTGAATAGATTGCTCTAAAGCTGCTACATGAGTTTGATATTGCTCATCAAATTTCTCATAGTTTCCTGTTGTGTGATGTAAACCATGTTCATTTAAATGATAAATATGATCTACTTCATTCAACAAAGTTCGGTCATGACTAATGATAAGCGCACCTGCGGGGTGTTTCTTCAACTGATCAATTAACCATTTTCTAGATTCCTGATCTAGATGGTTACTGGGTTCATCAAGCAGTAAATAATGATCTGATTTTAAAAATAAACAACTTAATGCCAATTTAGTTTTTTGACCTTCGCTTAGATTTTTAACGGGAAAGTCTAAATCAGTGGGCAAATGAGCAGACTCTAATAAGTTATTCCATAAGATGGGTAAATCCCATTTGCCTTCCAATAAATCATAATCATTGAAGCTGGCAACGCCTTCCTCAACTCTCTTAAAAGCCTGATAAATGTCTACGATATCTAATGCTTCGGCTATGGTCAGTCCTGTTAACCGATGCAATTGAGGTAAATATGCATGTTTTATATGCCACGATATTTGCCCAGATGTAAGAATTGAATCTAAGCTAAGCGTCTGATTTAACATTTGCATAAGCAAAGATTTGCCTTGCCCATTACGGCCAATTAAAGCCGCTATCTGATTCGATTCAAGACTAAAATTTAATTTTTTAAACATAACTTTAGATGAAAATTCTAAAGTGAGTTGTGATATTACACATGCCTGCTGAGTCATAGAAAACCTCATAAATACAGGATGTACAAAATAGGAAAAAGTAGTTTTAAGCAGGGACGTTAAATCACAAAAAATAGTCTATTTTGCACATCAAAAAAGAAAAAATGATGAGAAAAAGACTTACTTCATTGGCGTGACTCACGAAATTGGAAGAATGAGAAACTATTCTATCTGGGTTTTTAGCTAGTGTAAAATTTATACAAAAGGTTTTGTTAAAAAACCCAATCGTTAGATTGGGTCTTGTGCATCTAAAAAAATTTATTCTTTTACAACCAATACCTGAATTTTAGTACTGTTTAAAACATCTTGAGCAAAACTACCCAAAATAAGCTTTTGGAAGCCTTTGCGTCCATGAGAACCAATCACAATCAAATCGGAACCTAAGCCTTCTACTGCTTTAAGGATGCCATCTGAAGAAATCTCACCTTGGATAATTTGAGTTTCAGCATCAATACCTTCTTCGGCACATAAAGCTTTTACTTTTGCGAGAGTTTTTTCTGCATTTGCGCGTGCTTCAACAAAATAATCTTTTACAACAGGTGAGATGTAATAAAAATCTACACCGCTAAAAGGATCTACCGCAACTAAGCTAATAGCAGTCAATTTACTTCCAAAAGCCTTTGCAATATGAGCTGCTTGTCTTGCTGCTGCTAATGAAATTTCAGAACCATCGACAGGTACAATAATATGTTGGTAATTCATAATGTTATTCCTCTTATTTACAGTTGTTATATGTATGAAGCATTTATTAATTAAAGATTAACATATTTCATTCTGGGTAGACATCTATTCGACTAAAAGAAAGAGAAATTAAATAAAATCATTTTAAATCAGTTGTTTGTATTTATTTTCCTAATGGTTTTGATGGTGTCTAAGCGGCATTGCTAAATAATCGATAATATTTACATGAAAATTACAAAAAATTACCCTTCATATTTCTGTCATATAGAAATCGTATAACAAAATAGTAAATTAAGGGGAGAGAGGAAGATGGCTGATTTAACAGCAAAGAAAGTCAATAAACTCATTGAAGAGTTTCGTCAGACAGGTAAAGAACCCGAAAAGTTAGTGATTGGCTATAAAACCTATGCCAGACTGATGACCGAAGATAAATTTGCAGAAAAAATTGTCCCTTCACGGGAAGACTCAAAAGAACGGTTATATAAAAATCTAAAAATTAAACTTATAACTGAAAAACATTACTTTGAAATTAAATAAAATTTATGTGAAATACATCACTTGTTATTAAAGTAAAGTAACACTTAAATAAGTTTAATAACATGTTCAATGTATAATGATACAAATTAATAGTGTAGCAAACATTTGAAAACAGCAATCGTTTATAAACTCGATAGAATAAATTGCTTTTATTTTTAAGTAGTGGAATAAATTGAAATGCCAACACTCAGTGTAATTATATTTTATGTTTTAGCTATATTAGGCAGTATAGCTGTTATTTGTGGATTATTCAGTTTAAGTGTTTTTTTAATTATTATTGGATTAGCTCTATTATTTGCAGCATTATTATTAAAAAAAGAATTTAAATTAGATATTTTATTCTGGAAATAGATATAATATGTATTTGTATTTTTAGTTGTCTATAAAACTATTTCAATAGAACTGAAACGAAAAATTTCAGTTCTAAATAATTAAATTAGTTTTTATGATGAATATTGATGCAATAACGTTTTTTTGATCAAATTATTACAATAAAATATAAAAGTAGAAATTTTTAAATTTATTTAAGTATTTAAAAATAAAAAAGTTTCATTTAGGATGAAAGTAAAATTGTAAAAGCGTTTGTAGCGATTAAACAATAACAAAGCGAGGTGAGCATGACTTATAAGTATGAGTATGCAGGGTTCTGGTTAAGATTTGGTGCAATGATTATTGATACTCTTATTCTTTTTTTAGCGGTTATTCCTGCGGCATGGATTTTTTATCAGGGGGATTATGATCTAGTCTTTGCCACGGGCTTAAGTTCGAAACCACAAAATTATGGGTTCGATTTAATCGTGAACTATATATTTCCTTTATTGTATTCAATTTTATGCTGGCTGTATTTTGCAGGTACTCCAGGTAAACGATTGATGCGATTAAAAGTTTTAGATGAAAAAACCGGTAATAAGCTAACACTCATGCAGAGTATTATTCGATATATTGGCTATATTCCATCAATTTTAGTCTTTGGTATTGGTCTTTTTTGGGTCGCATTTGATGCAAAAAAACAAGGATGGCATGACAAAATGGCAAAATCAGTTGTAGTAAGAGAGCTATAAGAAATAAGATGAAAAAGCGTTCATAGCATTGGAAATAAGGGCTATGAACGCTTTTTTATTAACTTTTTTTGACTTTAAGTTTTAAAATAAAATATACAACTACACCTACAATAAGTCCCCAAAAGGCTGACCCGATACCGAAAAATTGAATGCCAGAAGCACTACATAAAAAGGTAAATAATGCAGCTTCACGGTCTTCAACCTGAGCAAATGCGATTGCAATGTTGTGGCTGATCGTACCAAATAATGCAATACCTGCTAAAGCCACAATAAAAATATGCGGAAAAGACATCAGTAAGCTTGTCAGTGTTGCAGCAAACAAGCCCATTAAAATATAGAAAAGACCACAGCTCATGCCTGCAATATATCGTTTACTTGGGTCTGGGTGGACTTGATCGTCTAAGCTTACCGCAGCACTGATGGCAGCAATATTAACGCTGTAACAACCAAAAGGTGCAAGCACCACTTGGGTTAAACCTGTCCAGCCGATTAACTGGTTGACGTTTGGTTTGTAGCCATAACTCTTGATCATGGCAATTCCAGGTAAATATTGCGAAGCCATGCTAATCACAAAAAGTGGCAGAGCTAATCCCAAAAGTGCTGACCAGCTAAAATCAGGACTAATCCAAACAGGTTTAGCCAAAGACCACTGAAGTGTAGGCATATGAAATTCTAAAAAGACAGGGCATAGGGCAATACCCGCAAGTGCCGTGAATACAATGCTATATCGGGGCCATAATTTTTTTGTTATTACATAAATAACCAGCAAAGATAAAACGAATTCCCAATCATTTTGCAAACTGGCGAATAGGGAAATACCAAATTTGAGTAAAACACCTGCAAGCATGGCACTGGTTAAGCTTTGCGGAATGTACGAAAGCGCTTTTTGAAATATACCTGAAAAGCCTAAAATAGCAGTCAGTAAACCGCCTATTAAAAAAGCACCAATCGCTTCATTTAAGCTATAGCCACTGCCTGTTGCCATAATTAAAGCGAGGCCAGCGGTTGACCATGCTGTCGCTACAGGATATTTAAATTTCCAAGAAAGTATGAATCCTGATAAACCAATACCTAAGCCTAAAGCCCAAAACCATGAGGTGATTTGCTCGGGTGAAGCACCTAAAGCTTGAGCCGCCTGAATTACTAAAATGGCCGAAACACTAATACCTATTAAAAAAGTGATAAAGCCAGCAAATACGGCCGGAATTGAAAAATCTTGAAGAATCTTTTGCATAGCTAAATGTTCTAAATCCCTGAAAAATTAATATGTTTCTGTCTTTGCTTTCAGCTAGGTAAATCTAACAATTTTTTTAAAGAAGGTGCTTTCTATTTTTAACTTAAAATAGAAATAATATTTTCAAAATATTGAATAATGCTATTATTCCTTTCTTAAATAATACTAAATTTGGGATATTGTTTTATGGGAGAACAGGCTGAAAATTTGACAGTGCTTGAACTTAAAATTATGCGTGCTTTACAAGAGAATGGACGTTTAAGTAATGCTGAACTGGCTAAACTGGTAGGTATAAGTACTTCATCTTGTTGGAATCACACACAGCGTCTTTTTAAGGTTGGAGCGATTCTAGATGTGCGTGCTCGGATCAATCCGAGTATGGTGCAGCGTGATACGGTGGTGCTCGTTGGTGTGGTTTTAGACCGCTCAACTCCAGACAGCTTTCAGGCATTTGAACAAGCATCTGGTGATTTGGAAAATGTTTTGGAATGTTATCTGGTGGCGGGAGAGGTCGATTATTTTTTAAAAATTCGTGTTAAAGATTTAGCTGCTTTTAACCGATTTCATAGTGAAAAAATTATTGCTTTACCGGGAGTAAGACAAGTCAGAACATTTTTTGTGCTCAATGAAGTTAAAACAGATGGCATGCTGGCATTTTAGCAGTTCATTATGTTTTAACTTGATAAATGCAAAAACGTATAGGGTACAGATTATTAGATTGTTGAGGTTGCCAGTTTTAAACCGAATCCGAAAAATAGAATCCCTACTAAAAAAATACTACTTGCTGCAATTTTATGGTTCTGTTTAAAAAATGCTGAAAGTTTAATTCCAGAGAAGATTAATGCAGTTAAATAGCTAAAGCTAATAATTTGTAAAATAACCGCTAAAATTAAAAAACTTAGTGCCGGATAGGCATAATCGGGTTCAACAAATTGAACAAAGAAAGATAAGAAAAATAAAATCGCTTTAGGGTTGAGTAAACTAATACTTAATGCCGTTTTATAAGGATGAATTTTATCTAAAGCGGGTAAATCAGCCATTTCTGGTTGTGGTTGATTACGTTGTTTCCATCGTTGAATACTACCTTGTAAGAGCTTAAAGCCTAAATAAGATAGATAAAGTGCACCTGTTAATTTAAGAATAACAAATACCCATGGGAATGCTTTTAATAAAGAGGCTGCACCTAGTACGGTACAAAGCATTAAAATGAGATCACCGGTAAAAATACCTAATGCACCCATATATCCAGTTTTAATGCCGTAACGTGAAGCAATTGACATCACATAAAGAGAATTGGGTCCCGGCAATAACACAATTAGGAACGTACCGATAATATATGTTGTTAAATCTGTTATACCGAACACGAGAAACCCAATAAAAAAACCGATTTTTGCCATGATAACAAAAATCGGTGATTTTGTATGAAAAGTGCAGTTTTTTAAGGTTTAATTTCTGCATCAATTCCAAAAGACTGACGTAATAAAAAACTTAATTGGTCACGAGCTTTAATAAAGCCATCAACACCACCTTGTAAAAGCTGGAATGCCATTAAGTCATGATTAAGTTCGTCTTTAAAACTTTGTTCATCTTGAGCTGGTCTAACAATAGCTTCTGCTTGCTTTGATTTAGTTGCATCAAGAGCTGCATCAACTGTACGTGTATCTTGCTCAAGCTGGGTAAGTAAGCCCGGAGAGATCGTCAGTAAATCACAACCTGCCAATCCAAGAACCTGATCGACACTACGGAAGCTCGCACCCATTACTTGAGTCGGGATATTTTGCTGTTTGTAATAGGTATAGATTTTTTTAACTGAAACCACGCCTGGGTCTTTTTCAATTGGATAAGAATCGACACCTTCAGCCTTTTTGTACCAGTCTAGAATACGGCCTACAAATGGTGAAATTAAAGTTACTTTTGCATCTGCACAGGCTTGAGCTTGATGTAAACCGAAAAGCAGAGTGAGGTTACAAGCAATCCCTTCCGCTTCAAGCACTTTAGCAGCTTGAATACCTTCCCAAGTCGACGCGATTTTAATAAGAATACGTGACTGGTCAATTCCATAACCTTTGTAAAGTTCACATAATTCATGTGCTTTTTGAATGGTTGCTTCAGTGTTATATGAAAGAGCAGCATCAACTTCGGTAGAAACACGGCCTTCAATAAGCTTTAAAATTTCTACGCCAAACTTTACGGTTAAAATATCAATGGTTCGTTCAATCAGCTCATCGTTGCTATAGCCTTCTTCTTTGGCTTGATAATAAGCATCTTCAATGAGTTCTTTACTTTCTGGTTGTTCTGCTGCTGCTGTAATCAACGAAGGATTGGTCGTCGCATCTAGAGGGCGAAATTTACGAATTGCATCAAGGTCACTACTATCGGCAACAACGGTCGTTAATGTTTTTAATTGGTCAAGTGCTGTATGAGTCATTGATATTCAACATCTTCAATAAAAAATCTTATGTTTTCTTTATAGCACAAAGTATATTCATGCTGTCGATATATCAATTGTTATATTTCAAATAAAAACGTTTAGGTTATGCATCTAAATTTAAACAATATTAAGGTGCATGTTGTGTTCGTTGCTTTCGGATATATTCAATAAGAAATCTGGCTGCTACACCAAGTTCACTTTCGCGGCTCCAGACCAAGTCGACATAATATTCAAATCTTGGAGTGAAATCTAATAAATCCAATACTTTAAGCTTGTTTTTTAATTCAGGATTTTCTTTAAACATTTCTTGCGGAAGAACTCCCCAACCTAGATTACGTAAAATCATTAAGCAAGCAGAGTGGTGGTTGTCTGTACGCCAGTAATGTTTTGAAAACAGTAATTCAGGTTTTAACGTCTCATCTCGACTTGCCACCACAATTTGCCGTGTGGTAAGGATCTGTTCGTAAGAAACCTGATTTTGGGTTGCAAGTGGGTGATTTTTTGCAATAACTGGAATTAAAGCCTCGCGTTTGAGCTCAACAAATTGTTCTCGGTTGTCCAGATGTTCACGTTCAAACATGAGTGCAAGTTGGGCTGAACCATCTAGTAACATTTGTAAAGCGTCTTCTTGAGGTGCCGAAACAATATTAATTTGGAGGTCAGGAAAACGACTCTCTAGCAGGCAAATATAGTCGGTCCAGTTAGTGTGTAGTAATTCAGAGACGATCACAATGGTTAAGTTAGCTTCTAAACCTGTGCTTAACGCATGGGCATGTTGTTTCCACTGGTTCATCTCAATTAAAAGCTGAGAAGTTTTTTCATATAATACCCGTGCTTGATCAGTAGGAACGGGTTCACGGCCCTTACGATCAAATAAGGTTAAGTTCAGATCAATTTCTAAGTTGGCAATAGACATGCTTACAGCCGAAGGAACTTTTCCAAGTTTACGCGCTGCTGCTGAAAAGGAGCCTGTTTCAATCACTGCTTGAAACATGAGTAGTTGTTCTTGATTAATATTCATCTGTCAAAAAAACTGAAAGAATCTGATTGGATTAATCAATATTATAAAAATAAAATACGTCTTATCCAAGTATTATTGAGTATTTAAAAATGTTGATTTCCAAGAGAAGGCTCATTCATGCAATCAGTTATGAAGGAATTTTATTGGTCATCATTGCGATTGCATTAAGTTTTATTTTTGATATGCCGATGGACGTCACCGGAACACTCGGTGTGTTTATGGCAGTGGTTTCAGTTTTCTGGAATATGATTTTTAACCACTACTTTGAGAAAGTAGAGCATAAATATAATTGGGAAAGAACAATCCCTGTAAGGATTTTGCATGCGGTTGGTTTTGAAGGCGGTTTGCTGATTGCAACAGTGCCGATGATTGCTTATATGCTACAAATGAATGTCATTGATGCGCTTATTTTAGATATTGGTTTAACCTTATGTATTTTGGTCTATACCTTCATTTTCCAATGGTGTTATGACCATATCGAAGATAAGTTTTTCCCTGAAGCAAAAGCTGCCTCACTACACTAAATTTATAAATCCTAAAATGAAATAAGCACCCATTTGGGTGCTTATTTTTTGTAGTTAGATGTAGAAATTATTTCTCTACAATTGCAACTACACCTTCACCGCCAGCAGTACAGATAGAGATTAATGCGCGGCCTGAACCTTTTTGATTAATCAATTTAGCAGCAGTTGCTAAGATACGACCACCAGTTGCAGCAAATGGGTGACCTGCACCTAAAGATGAACCATTTACGTTCAGTTTAGAGCGGTCAATTGAACCTAAAGGTGCATCTAAGCCAAGACGTTCTTTACAGAATTTTTCGTCTTCCCACGCTTTTAAAGTAGACAATACTTGAGATGCAAAAGCTTCATGAATTTCGTAGAAATCAAAATCTTGAAGTTTAAGGTTAGCGCGCTTAAGCATACGAGGTACTGCATAAGCAGGAGCCATCAATAAGCCTTCTTTAGGGCCATTTTTACCAATGAAGTCCACAGCAGCGGTTTCTGAGAAAGAAAGGTAAGCTAAAACTTCATGACCGTTTTCTTTTGCCCATTCTTCAGAAGCAAGTAACACAACAGATGCACCATCAGTCAACGGCGTTGAGTTACCCGCTGTCATTGTTGCAGTTTCGCCTTTACCGAAAACAGGCTTTAATTTAGCAAGTTTTTCAACTGTACTGTCTGCACGTAAGTTGTTGTCACGGTTAAGACCTAAGAATGGAGTGATTAAGTCGTCAAAGAAACCGCGCTCATAAGCAGCAGCAAGTTTTTGATGGCTGCTTGCAGCGAGTTCGTCTTGAGCTTCGCGAGTAATACCCCATTCTAATGCAGTAATTGCTTGGTGTTCACCCATTGAAAGGCCAGTACGTGGTTCACCATTGCTTGGTGCATCAAGAAGCTTTTTAAAATCAATTTTTGTTAATGCTTTAAGACGGTCTTTACCAGTTTTCGCAACGTTGAGCTCAAGTAATACTTTACGTAAGCCATCACCAACAGCGATTGGTGCATCAGAAGTGGTGTCTACACCGCCTGCAATACCGACATCAATTTGACCAAGCGCAATTTTGTTTGCCACAACAAAAGCAGCTTGTAAACCTGTACCACAAGCAATCTGAATGTCGTAAGCTGGAGTTTCAGGTGCAAGATCTGTGCTCAATACAACTTCACGAGTCATATTAAAGTCACGGCTGTGTTTTAAAACAGCACCAGCAACGACTTCACCAATACGCTTACCTTGTAAGTTAAAGCGCTCAACCAAACCATTCAATGCTGCTGTCAGCATGTCAGAATTCGATGCTTTAAAATAAGCAGTATTTGAACGTGCAAATGGAATGCGGTTGCCACCAATAATTGCAACGCGGCGAACAGTGTTTTGGCTCATGGTTTTATCCTGTTGAACAGAAGTTTTGGTTTTTGTTGCTTTTGGTGCTGCAGCTACATTAGAAGATGTAGAAGGGGGGGCAGAAGCAGCGCTCTTATTACGAGGGCTTCGTGCAGGTGCAGTCGTTGAACGAGTACGTGTCGTTTTTGGTGTATTAGTTGCTGCTTTAGGAGTAGTGCTGTTACGCTTAGCCGTGTTAGAAGCCGACTTTGATGTATTTGACACTTTTTCCTGAGCAGAATTCTCGACTGCTGGATTTTCTTGAGTTGTTTTGCTCATAAGGCTTTTCCAAGCATATTAACGATATTCTTATACGCTACCTTAACACAATTCAAATAGACCTGTATTGACTAGAATGACATTGTAGATAGCATTCAGGTCAAGACATCAAAAGATCAACTCAAGTATGATTTGGGATGACTCTAATGAACGACTGCTTTCATATTGTTTCTCCGCATTTCCTAACATAATGAAGCCTGTCGTAGAAAATCATTTTTTTGAGAGATAATAATCATGACTGATCAATACCAAGCATTTACACAATCTCCAATTGGTAAATTCGTTGTTAAAAATTTGGGTTTACCATCGCCTGTAGCATTAGAGCGTTTTGAAAATGCTCAGCCAGTAGTGAATGGGGCAGTATTGGTTGGCGCGGCGCCGTCAAGTGTATTGTCTGGTGCGATTGCACAAGTACTTAGCAATATTCATGCAGACAGCTATGTAGGCAATAATGTTGCACTACAACAAGACGCTGCAAAAGTTGGTTTAAATTTACGTCCATTCAATGCTGGCGATAAAGAATCAAAATTTAAAGCAGTTGTATTTGATGCTTCTGGTATTCAAAACTCAGAACAGTTAAATGAGCTTTATAAATTCTTTAACCCGATTGCACGTCAAGTTGCGACTTCTGGTCGAGTTATTGTGATTGGTACAACACCTGAAACTGCAAAAACTGTAAAACAGGCGATTGCTCAGCGCGCTCTTGAAGGTTTTATCAAATCTGTAGGTAAAGAATTTAAAAAGGGTATTACTGCTCAAGTTGTCTATGTAGATGAAGGTGCTGCTGCAAACCTTGAATCAACTTTACGCTTCTTGCTTTCTCCGCGTTCAGCTTATGTATCTGGTCAAGTTGTTCGTATTTCTAAAGCAGATGTCGTTGATGTTGATTGGGCAAAACCGCTTGCTGGTAAAACTGCGTTAGTAACAGGTGCAAGCCGTGGTATTGGTGAGGCAATTGCACATGTATTGGCGCGTGATGGCGCTCATGTCATTTGTCTAGATGTACCTCAGCAGCAAGCTGACCTTGACCGTGTAGCTGCGGACATTGGCGGTTCTACATTGGCAATTGATATTACAGCTGCTGATGCTGGTGAAAAAATTAAAACTGCTGCTGCAAAACAAGGCGGTTTAGATATTATCGTCCATAATGCGGGTATTACTCGTGACAAGACTTTGGCAAACATGAAGCCAGAGCTTTGGGATTTAGTGATTAACATTAACTTGTCTGCTGCTGAACGTGTAAATGACTACTTGTTAGAAAACGATGGTCTAAATGCAAATGGCCGTATTGTTTGCGTATCATCAATTAGTGGTATTGCAGGTAACCTTGGTCAAACGAACTATGCTGCATCTAAAGCAGGTGTGATTGGTTTAGTGAAATTTACTGCACCTATTCTAAAAAATGGGATTACCATTAACGCAGTAGCACCTGGTTTTATCGAAACTCAAATGACTGCTGCGATTCCATTTGCAATTCGTGAAGCTGGCCGTCGTATGAACTCAATGCAACAAGGCGGTTTACCTGTTGATGTAGCAGAAACGATTGCATGGTTTGCATCAACTGCATCTACAGGCGTAAATGGCAACGTGGTACGTGTCTGTGGTCAAAGCTTGTTAGGCGCTTAAGCACTCTGAGCTAAAGATAAGGGGTGCTTAGGCATCCCTTTTTTATTCAAGAATCTATAAATTATAAAAGGTTAGGTATGAATACTCGTCATTTTAGCCAGCTACCAAAAGCGGCATTGGCTTATCCAAAAGTTGTGCAAGGTTTAATCTTTAAAAAGCCTAAAGGGCCAAAAATCTTGCCGCAAGTTGAATATGTGGTTGATAGTCTTGAGATTGATCAAAGTCATCTCAAAGCTTATAACGAAGTATGTGGCTTTAAAAATAATGGCTTCGTACCAGCAATTTATTTGGCTGTGCTTTCTCAAAGTTTGCAAATGCACATGATGACGGCAGAAGCTTTTCCATTTCCGATTTTAGGCTTAGTCCATATTCGTAACCAGATTAAACAAACCAGACCGATTGGTGTGACTGAAAAATTAACTCTGTCATGTAAGTTTGGGGAATTAAAACCGCATGATAAAGGTGTTCAGTTTGACTTTATTACCACGGCAAAAGTTGGCAACGAAGTAGTTATGGAAGGCCTAACGACTTATTTATCTCGCCAAAAAGTCGAGAAAAGAGTTGGCGAAAAAGCTAAAGAAGAGCAGGTCCCAGCTTATGTGCCAAAGGCAGAGTGGGATATTTTAGAAAACACAGGTCGCCGTTATGCGAAAGTGTCAGGTGATTTCAACTTAATTCATATCCATGCCCTTACTGCGAAAGCATTTGGCTTTAAGCAAGCAATTGCACATGGCATGTGGAGCAAAGCTAAAGCACTAGCGAACCTTGAATTACCAAATGCTTATGAAGCAGATGTGTGGTTTAAGCTGCCAATGTTCTTACCTTCAAAAGTTGAGTTCTTAACTGCCAATGCAGATAAAAAGACTGATTTCTTGATTCGTAATACGAAATCACAAAAACCGCATGTTGCAGGAACTGTAAAAGCATTATAAAAATATCAGCAGCCTGAACAGGTGTTTGGGCTGCTTTTGAGCAAAATAACAAAAAATGCAAGGAACTTCATGTGATTAAAGACATTCTGTTGGCCGATACCCATAACTATCACGGTATTTTAGATGAACGTTTTATTGATTTAGCTCACCAGTTTAGCCGCCTTCAAGATGCCAGAACGGGACAAGGTGGAGCTGCATTAGCGGTTTATTTTAGAGGTCAGAAAGTTGTCGATATTTACACCGGTCTAAAATCACAAACTGAAGCTTGGCAACCAGATACCTTGGCAGTTTGCTACTCTACAGGTAAAGGTATACTTGCGACTTTAGCTCACATTGTAGTAAGTGAGGGTTTTTTAGAATACGACAAACCGATTTCGACTTATTGGCCTGAATTTGCACAAAATGGTAAAGAGCAAATGACATTACGTCATGTGCTGAGCCATCAAAGCGGTATGTTTGATATTCGAAATACCATCGAAAGTGCGAGAGAAATGCTCGACTGGCCACATATGTTAGATATGGTCGCGGCTGTTAAACCAAGATTTGTCGCGGGAGAGGGTAATGCTTATCAGGCATTAACATTTGGTTGGCTTGTTGGTGGGGTGCTTGAAAAAGCAACTGGTCAGTCTTTAGCTCAACTCATGCAAAAATATCTGGTTGAACCATTGGATTTAGATGGGGCATATTTTGGTGTACCAGCAAGCGAATTAGATCGTGTAGCACGTTTAATTATTCAATCGAAACCAGAAACTAAACCTGTATCTGCGTCATCTGAGAAGAAGAAAAGCTTTAAACCACGTAAAAGTTCACTTTCAGAAAAAATGATTACATGGACGGGACAAAACCCTCAAGATTTTCAAGATGCCATGATTCCTAAAGGCATGAAGCATTTTAGCTTTTTTAGTGATGAAGGGTTGCAAACCGTTATTCCGGCAGCAAATGGCGCTTTCACTGCAAATAGTCTGGCAAAAATTTATGGAATGCTTGCAAACCAAGGGGAATGGGATGGGCAACAACTGATTCGTCCAGAGATATTTAAAGAATTGAGTACCATCCAAAGTTACGCACGTGATCGGGTTATGCCGATTCCAATGAATTGGCGTTTAGGTTATCACCGTATTATTACCATGGGTAAGCGTGCTAAAAATGGCTTTGGACATATTGGCTACAATGGTTCAGGTGCGTGGTGTGATCCTGAACGTGATCTTAGTTTTGCTTATACTCATAACTTTCAGATTGGTTCAATCACGGGTGACTATCGTTTATGGGGGCTTACTCAAGAAGCTTTACGTTGCACCGACCAAATTTTAAAAGGCCGCAAAGGCTGGTTCTAAATTCTGTACTTTCAACCATGCTGGTATTTTAATAAATGCCAGCTTCTACATTTATAATAATTCTAGGCGAATAATCACTTCTGTATGGCGCTTAAAGTCATCTTCAGTTAAACCTTGTAATCCCAGTTTATAAATTCCTTCTAATCCACACACAAAAGCGATAAGCCGCCAAGCAATATCTGTCGAATTAGATATGTCTTTAAATTCGCCTTCCTTTTTTCCACTTTCAATTGCTTGAACAATCGTTTGATGCCAACTTTGCATGGCCAAGTTATAAGCTTTTTGTATTTCTACATCTTGTTCAATCAAGAGTTCAGCTTCATTCCATAATCGTAAGTAGGGCTGAAGTTTATCTATATTTTCTGCACCTAATAAAATGAAGAGTCTTTGAAATTGACTATTTGTTTGTAAGGTTTGTTCAATTTCATCAAGCTGTTCCATAAGCTTTAAAAAAGCTTCAGCTTTTAAGTGAGATCCCGACGAAAAGTGATGATGAACTTGTCCAGTAGAGGTTTGGGCTTCACTTGCGATTCTACGTACCGTCATGGCCGTAAAACCTTCAGCCAAAGCAACTTGCATGGCAGCTTGCAGAATCATTTCTCTGCGTTGATCACGATTAAGATAGGCCATGTTTATTTCACCTGACTGAATTCGAGACAAACTACATTAAAATTTAAAGTTGGACAAGTGTCCAATTGTGTATATAATAACCTTAATTTGAACACATGTCCAAGTTTTGGATATCGAAGAGCGTTATGCAAAAGAAATGGTTAATTCTGACAATCATCGTCCTTATTTATTTGCCGGTTACAATTGATGCAACAGTGATGCATGTTGCAACACCATCTTTAAGTGCAGCATTGAATTTAACTGCCAATCAGCTTTTATGGATCATTGATATTTATTCACTGATTATGGCGGGTTTGATTTTGCCGATGGGTGCACTCGGTGACCGTATTGGCTTTAAAAAATTATTATTTATTGGAACTGCAATTTTTGGAGTTGGTTCACTGGCAGCTGCTTTTTCACCAACAGCCTATGCCTTAATTGCTTCCCGTGCTCTTTTAGGGCTAGGAGCAGCCATGCTTATTCCTGCAACTTTATCAGGCATTCGTAATGCTTTTACCGAAGAAAAGCAAAGGAATTTTGCACTTGGCCTTTGGTCTACAGTAGGGGGCGGTGGTGCCGCTTTTGGTCCATTAGTGGGTGGTTTTTTACTAGAGCATTTCCATTGGGGAGCAGTATTCCTCATCAACATCCCAATTATTTTGGTTGTTCTGGTCATGATTGTCATGATCATTCCTAAGCAGGAAGAGAAAACTGATCAACCAATTAATTTAGGCCAAGCTTTAGTGTTGGTTGTGGCAATTTTAAGTCTGATCTATTCAATTAAATCAGCCATGTATAACTTCTCAGTACTTACAGTCGTGATGTTTGTAGTTGGGGTAAGTGCTTTAATTCACTTCATTCGAAGCCAAAAAAGAAGTACCACTCCAATGATTGATTTGGAGTTATTTAAACATCCAGTCATTTCTACCAGTATTGTTATGGCCGTTGTTTCAATGATTGCTTTGGTTGGCTTTGAATTACTCTTGTCTCAAGAATTGCAGTTTGTGCATGATTTTTCTCCATTACAAGCAGCCATGTTTATTATTCCATTTATGATTGCAATTAGTTTAGGTGGTCCATTAGCAGGAATCTGTTTAAATAAATGGGGACTTAGACTTGTATCTACTGTTGGGATTTTAATAAGTGGCTTTAGTCTATGGGGACTTGCCCAGCTTAACTTTTCGACCGATCATTTTTTAGCGTGGGCGTGTATGGTCTTTTTAGGTTTTAGCATTGAGATTGCCTTACTAGCTTCAACAGCCGCCATTATGTCTTCTGTACCACCAAACAAAGCAAGTGCAGCAGGTGCGATTGAAGGTATGGCCTATGAGTTGGGTGCTGGTTTAGGTGTCGCTATTTTTGGCCTAATGTTGTCTTGGTTTTATAGTCGCTCAATTATTTTGCCAGAGGAACTCCCGACGAACTTAATTGAAAAAGCGAGTATTTCGATTGGTGAAACCATGCAATTGGCTTCTAACCTTGAAAGTCCTTTGGGAGGACAATTAATTGCAGTTGCTCAGCAAGCTTTTAGCTATGCACATAGTTGGGTACTTACAATCTCAGCCATTTGTTTCTTCTTTTTAACAATATTTGTCTGGTTTAGTTTTCCAAAGAAAGTAAGTTAATGATCTAAACAAGCTTAACAGTTGTGGAAAAAGAGAGAGAAATTTCTCTCTTTTTCTTGTTATAAATATAATTTTTAAATACACATAAATTGATAAAGCTTTCTTCATCTCAGAATATTATTAGTTATTTAGTTCTCATAAAAAGATTATTCTTTAATAAGTTTCATATTTTTATTTCAAAATGATTCAGTGGTCATGTAATTGAAATTTAATAAAAAATTAATTGATCAAAAATTGACTGTAAAAAAATGGTTTGTTAATCTGCTACTCGAAAAATCTAAAAACAAATAAAAGAGGCTGCTGTGAATTTAAAATTAAAAACATCACTTATTATCGGAGCAATTGTTGCATCTTCACTTGTATATGCCGCAACTGTACTTTCACCCAATCAGAATAATAATAGTGGATCAATTCCATCTGGTTATTCAGATTTAGAATTTTCTTTAGCAAATGGGAATTGGGTCAAAAATCTCTCTTTACCAGCAAGTGCTAATAATTTAGACAAAATTACAATTCGCTCTAGTGCGGCTTATAGTAGTTATTTAGATACTTCTAATACGAATATTCCGTTAGAAGTGTTGAAGATAAATAGCGGGGATGTTTACCAATTTGTCTTTAATACCGCTCAAAATAAATGGATTGCTCAATTAGCGACAGTGAGTCCTACGAATGGTGCTAACTATGAGGTTGTACCGTTAACAACTGCATCCATACAAAAAGTACTTATTCAAAATGATAAATGGGCACAAACCATTGCATTACCAAGTGACGTACACGATGGAACGACTGTACGAATTGTTTCCACAGCAAGTGCTGATTCCAATATAGATAAAGCAAATTTGCTATTCCCAAGCAGTTTTTTATTAAAAAATGGGTCTGAATATTGGTTTAAATATTATTCGGCTTTAGGGAAATGGGTGCCAGAATATATTAAACCGCAGAAGTTAAATGTTCAGCAAATTGGAACATCTTTAGCAGTTGTAAATAGTCCACTTACAGAAGTTTCATTTGGGGATGGGAACTGGGTATCCAATTTCACTCTACCAGCGACTGCAAATGATCGGGATAGAATTGTTATTAAATCTACGGCGACTTGGTCTGCAAAAATTAATAATACCAATATTAATAGCCAAGCGACTTTAACGCTAAAAACAGGCGATCAATATGAGTTTATGTATGTCAGTGATAAAGGATATTGGCAGCTGATCTCTTCACCAACGAAGGTGATTGATTCATCGGCAACAATTCCTGCAATTTTACCGAATATGACTCAACCCGCTTTAAAGGTAAAACTTTCTACCTCAAATTGGCAGCCAACCTTGCAACTACCAGTTAAAGCTCAAGTCGGGGATAAGGTGGTTATTGCGTCAAATGCATCGGCAGACACCTTTATTAATGCGGCTAATGGTTTGTCTACAGCAATTAAAAATGGTGAAAATCGCCGTTTTATTTACACGGCTCAAGGCTGGTCAGTAGATAGCTACACAATTGATATGTTGTTGGTTTCTAGCCCAGAAGTAAATTCAATTTTAGGTGAAAGCGCTGCAAAATTGAGAATGATTGAAGGTGTAAATTTAACGAATTTAACTGCTGAAAATTCGAATGCACGTTTTTACTTAAGAGATGTGGGCTATTTAACTTATAAAATACCTGCTGCAACTTTAAAAGAAGCGATTTCTTTTGGACGTGATGACACGACTGTACAAAATGAACGCAAACGCGTATTGGCCGATGGCGTCTATTATCAAGGCAATGAACCAGGCGATGGCGGTTGTGGCTGGGCATGGATTAATGCATCTTCATATAACATGATTGGTGCAAATGATATTGCAGGTTGTTCTTTTGCTGCGATGCGTCATGAGGTGGGACATAATCTTGGCCTATACCATAATGGTTCAACCAATATTGGTTCAGGCTTTGCTCATCCTTTAGGGAGTACTGCGATGGGAGGCAACAATATTAATTTTTACTCTAACCCGTATCTATATAACCCTAAATATGGTGTTCGTTTGGGTGAGGAAGGAAAAATTGATGCGGTCAGTGTCATTAACCTAAATGCACAGAAAATTTCTTTATATAACTAATCTCTATTTTTAGCCGTAAATAATGAAAAAAAATAAATTGTTAATAGGAACTGCTATCGCTTGTTTAGCGCTAGCAGTTCTCATCTGGCTCGCATTTTCACAGCAAAGTTCTTCTGCTTTAACGTCATCTGCAGATAACCAGAAAGGTGAAGTTAGCTTAAAGCGAGTTGAAAGTCAGAATGGTTTTACTCGTCAAAATACAATGAATTTGAGTCCGTCAGAGAAAGAAAGATTATCTAAGCAACAAATTGTTTTTAATGAAATAGAAAAGGATCAGCTGCCTTCTAATGTTAATTTTCCATTGATTAAAAATGGACAAGGTATGGTGATTAAGTATGATCCAAACGTGATTGAACTCAAAAAAGTAGGTGATACGGTTAAGTTTCAAATGTTGGAATATGGCATTAACCGCACAGGGAAAATTGTAGAGATCGAGCCTGTTGACCAAGATATTGTTCGGTGGACTGGGAAATTTGATCAGGGAGATCCAAATCAGAATTTCTTTACCATCACCCAAAGTCAAAAAGACCACTATACGATCATGCAAATTTTTACCGAAAAAGGAAATTATTCGGCTGAAATTAAAGATGGGGTTGGGCTGGTACAAACGATGGATGACGGAGTCACTGATCAGGAGTTACATCATGATCACCCTTAGTCAAATAAATGGTTTGGATGGGAAAAGAGTATAGTTCGCAGTTTATCTGTACGGATATGAGCTTTATGCGTTCACTCTCTTTTAAAAACAAAGTATGCTTATACCTGTAACAAGGAGCATACATGTATCAAGTACTTGCTAGAAAATACCGTCCACGTAATTTCAATGAGTTAGTGGGGCAAAACCATGTTTCTCGTGCATTAAGCAGTGCATTGGAACGCGGTCGTCTACACCATGCTTATTTATTTACAGGAACGCGTGGTGTGGGGAAGACCACAATTGCACGTATTTTAGCCAAGTGTTTAAACTGTGAAACAGGTGTGACCTCTACACCATGTGAAGTCTGTGCAACTTGTAAGGCGGTAAATGAAGGCCGTTTTATTGACCTGATTGAAATTGATGCTGCTTCAAGAACAAAAGTAGAAGATACGCGTGAACTTTTAGACAACGTTCCATATGCGCCAACGCAAGGTCGTTTTAAAGTTTACCTGATTGACGAAGTACATATGTTATCTACGCATTCCTTTAATGCGTTATTAAAAACATTAGAAGAACCACCAGAACACGTTAAATTTTTATTTGCAACGACTGATCCACAAAAGCTGCCGATTACGGTCATTTCACGTTGTTTGCAATTTACATTGCGCCCTTTAGCTGTCGATGAAATTACAAAGCATCTTGGCACTATTCTTGAAAAAGAACAGATTGTTTCTGACCAAGATGCAATTTGGCAAATTGCCGAGTCTGCTCAAGGTTCATTGCGTGATGCATTATCTTTAACCGATCAGGCAATTGCCTATGGTCAGGGTGCTGTACAGCATCAAGATGTTAAAGAAATGCTCGGTCTAATTGACCGCACCATTATTTATGATTTGATTTTAGCGATTCATCAGAACCAACGTGAAAAAGTTAGTCAGCTTTTATTGCAATTTAGACATCAAGCGCTCGATGTTTCACTGGTGCTTGATCAGTTGATTTCGACATTGCATGAATTGGCAATTTTGCAATATCTGCCTGATTTGAGTTTGAAATATAGCGATGAAATCAATCGCAAAATCATGCAACTGTCCAAGCTGATTTCTGCTCAGGATTTACAACTGTATTATCAAATTGCATGTAAAGGGCGGTCTGACCTCCAACTTGCCGTGACGCAAGAACAAGGTTTTGAAATGTGTATTTTACGCTTATTGGCATTCCGTCCTTTAGCGCCAAATGAAATTGTGGTTTCAGAGCCTGTTCAACAAAATCAGCAAATTGTGTTGAATCCCCAAGTTCAACAAACAGCCCAAGATATTGCTCCTGTAAGTGCTATTCAGCCAGTTGAAGTTATTAGCCAACCCGCTATAGTTGAACCTGAACCTGAACCTGAACCTGAACCTGAACCTGAACCTGAACCTGAACCTGAACCTGAACCTGAACCTGAACCTGAACCTGAACCTGAACCTGAACCTGAACCTGAACCTGAACCTAATCAGGATTTAATGGTATTTGATCCAAGTCATCATGAGTTAATCGGATTTGAGTCAGCATCTGTTCAAGAAACAAGTAATGTTTTGGAGGAAGATTTTATTCCTGTACCAGAACAAAAGTCAGTACAAGTTCAGGCTGAAACCATCGCTAAAAATATTGAACCTGAACCAGCTTTTACTGCTGAGCCTATAGGTTTATTTGAAGCGCCTAGCACTGATTTTTCAATTGCCCAAGATACGCCCGTTACTGATGATTTAGCCTTAGAATCTGTTGTCGAGCAACCGTTACTGGTGGAAACCCCAGATGCGATTGAGAAGGTTGCAGTTGTAAAAGAAATTAGTGCAACTGATAACGGGCAGCTTATGCCTCAAGACATTTTGAAGCTAACCACGCAAACCTTAGAAGGCGAGTGGACACTAGCAAAATGGGAATATTGGTTTAGAACTAGTCAACTTTCTCCAGCTGTTCAAGAGCTTGCTCAGCATGGCGTGATGACAGGTCAAATTGGTGGCAATACAGTTTTCCATATTCCTCAAGAATATGAAAATATGTTGACTCAATTACAACAAGGTCTTATTGATGCATTAAATGAGCAATGGCCTGATACCCAATTTACAGTTGAATATGGTGCTGTAAATACGGCTACACCATATATCATTCAAAGTGCGCGTAAAGAAAAAGCCTTTCAAAGAGCAGCTGAGTTATTACAACAGCAGCCAGTCATTAAAAGCCTCATAGAGACCTTTGATGGCGAATTACAAAATATTCAATTAAAGCCTTAACTTTTTAGTCCTGTGATGAGCTTGGAAATTATACAATTCCATGCTTTTTCACGGGATTGAAACATTCAGGTCACGTCACTGTCATTGTACTTTTCTATGTTAGCCATTTTAGATTCTAAATGGATTGAACATAGATATGAAAAGGCAATACGCAGGAATAACTTCTTTTAAATATTCATATTTTTTATTGATCAGCGCACTTTTGCTGAGTGGTTGTAACGACTCGTCAAATGATAATTCAAATACACCAGATACAGGTAAAAAGCCTGTAATGCGCTGTGCTCCATAAACTTAAATAATAAAAAGAACCTGATCATGATTACACGTCGTAAATTTTTAAATTACTCTTTAAATATGGGTTTTGGTGCTGCGGCATTGGCAGCTTTCCCATCTAGTATTCAAAAAGCTTTGGCAATTCCTGCAAACAATAAAACAGGCACAATTCAAGATGTCGAACATGTCATTATCTTAATGCAGGAAAACCGATCTTTTGACCATTATTTTGGAACATTAAAAGGCGTTCGAGGTTTTGCTGATCGTTTTACGATTCCTTTACCAAGCGGCCGCTATGTATGGGAACAACTCAGAAGTAATGGGCAAGTTTTAACGCCATTTCATTTAGATGGTACAGCCAATAATGCACAGCGTGCAGATGGTACGCCACATACATGGAATGACAGTCAGTTGGCTTGGGACAGTGGGCGTATGGCGAATTGGCCAGCCCATAAAACCGATATATCAATGGGCTATTTTAAAGAAAAAGAAATTCCATATCAGTTTGCACTTGCAAATGCTTTTACGATTTGTGATGCCTACCATTGCTCTATGCACACTGGAACAGATGCGAATCGGTCTTTTCACTTAACAGGTACAAATGGGGCAACACCAACCAAGCGATCATTTGTAAATAATGAATGGGACTGGATTGATGGTAACCCAGCTACGGCAGATCGTGGTTATACGTGGAAGACTTATGCAGAACGTTTGGAAGAAGCCGGTGTAAACTGGATTTGTTATCAAAATATGCCAGATGAATGGGGCGATAATATGCTTGGTGCATTCCGCTCATTTAGAAAGGCAAATATCGCATCTGGTTATCCGGTTGCAAGTGGTGGTGAACCAAACAAACCGTATGCCGATACAGGTCAAAAGTTACCATATAAAGCTTATGATGCTGCGACTGATAATGCCAAAAATCCATTATATAAGGGCATCGCAAATACTTTACCGGGCAATAAACCAGAAGAATATCTCGACGCTTTTAAACGAGACATTCGTGAAGGGAAATTGCCACAAGTCTCTTGGATTAATGCGCCGTCAATTTACTGTGAACATCCAGACCCTTCAAGCCCAGTTCAAGGGGCGTGGTTTATTCAAGAAATTATTGATGCATTAACTGCTGTACCAGAAGTTTGGAGTAAAACAGCACTGATTATCAATTTTGATGAAAATGATGGTTACTTTGACCATATGCCATCACCATCAGCGCCATCTCGTCTTAAAAATGGTCAGTATGCTGGAAAATCGACATTAAGCAGTGCTGATATGCAGGACGAATATTTTGATCATGCTGCGCCTGAGGGAAGCCATTCTCAGCCTACACCTGATGGACAAGTTTATGGTCCGGGTCCTCGTGTACCGTTATATGTGATTTCTCCATGGAGCCGCGGTGGTTGGGTCAACTCGCAAGTTTTTGACCATACGTCCGTGCTGATGTTTTTAGAAAAACGATTTGGTGTAAAAGAGCCGAATATTAGTCCATACCGCCGTGCAGTGTGTGGTGATTTAACCAGCGCATTTAATTTTAAAACACCAAATGCAGATGTTCTACCACAGCTCAATGGAAAACAAACACGTTTACAAGCAGATGAGTTAAGAGAGCATCAAGAAGCCTTGCCTGCTGTTCCAGTACCAACAGATAGCAAATTACCGATTCAGCAAAGTGGTATACGTCTGTCACGTGCATTGCCTTATGAGCTGCATACGAGTGCACGTTGTAAAGCGGATGGTAAGGTGCAATTGATTTTCTCTAATACGGGGCAGCAAGCGGCGGTTTTTCATGTATATGACAAGCTCAATCTCGACCGTATTCCAAAGCGTTATATTGTCGAGCCGAATAAAACCTTAGATGATGAATGGGATGCTTTAAAAGATAACTTAGGTCGTTATGATTTATGGGTGTTAGGCCCAAATGGTTATCATCGTCACTTTAAAGGAGATACTCAACGTATTGTCGATAGTGGAATTAAACCTGAAATTCGAGTGTGTTATGACATCGCCAATGGTGATGTTTATGTAGAGCTGATGAATGATGGGACTAAGGATGCAATATTGACGGTAAAACCATGCGCATATCGACAGGATGCTCCATTACAACTGACCGTAAAAGCGGGTCAAATCGTTAAACAACACTGGGCTTTGGCTGAGGTTGGACATTGGTATGATTTTGAAATCACGAGTCAGAGTGATCCATATTATTACCGACGTTTTGCTGGCCGAGTTGAAACGGGTGAAGACTCTTTTAGTGATCCCGCAATGATGTAAGTTTAGGTGGGCAAAAAGAGCAGCTTATTTTCTTTTTGCCTCATTTTTTATAATAAAAATTTCTCTAAAACGTCACGAGTAGACTCAGAAATTGGAATCGTTTTTCGGGTTTCACGGTCAACAAACACATGTAAAAAATGTCCTTGGGCTGAAGCTTGTTGTTGACCTTGTTTAAAGATTGCCAATTCATAACGCAGTGAAGTGTTACCGATTTTACCAATCGCAACGCCTACTTGAATAATTTCTGGGAATGACAATTCTTGAAGAAAACTACAAGCTGAATCGACCACTAAGCCAATTGATTGTGATTGATGAATATCAAAACCTGTTTCTTGAATGAGTAAAGCATTTGCTGCTGTATCAAAATAGCTATAGTAAGTCACATTATTCACATGACCGTAGATATCGTTATCTGCCCATCGAGTTTGAATATCTAAAAAGAACTTAAATTGATCACGGGTTTTTAAAACGGGTTTAGTCATCAATGAATCGCCTGATAAATTGCCAAAGCAGCAGCTTCTGTCATGTCACGTGGGTTATTTTGCAGTAAGCGGGTTTGTAGCATGGCATCTTGCGCAAGCCTAGGTAAACTGGACTCTTCAATACCCAAATCTCTAAGTTTTAAAGTCAAACCACTGCGGTCTAAGTGGTTTTGCATATGATCAATAAACAAGTCACATAAACCGTCAGTGCTACCATTACTATATGGGTCTAGCCATTGCATAAGCTCTGCATAATATTGTTTGGCATTTGGCGTATTAAATTTTAAGACTTCAACCAATACTAAGGCATTGGTATGCCCATGCGATAAATGAAAATGCCCACCGAGTGGATAAGCCAAAGCATGCACAGCGGCAACTGGAGAATTAGCAAATGCCTGACCTGCAAGCATAGAACCGAAAAGCATGTTTTGTCGCGCTTCGAGGTCATTTTCATTCTTAAGCACTTTAGGCAAATTATGGTTCAGTAATTTCAAAGCATGTTTGGCTAAAATATCAGTATAAATATTCTTTTTATGTTTAGAGGTATATGCCTCAATGGCATGCACCATCGCATCAATACCCGTTGCAGCAGTAATATGAGCGGGTAAATTTTGAGTAAAGGTCGCGTCAAGAATTGCTGTATCGGCATAAAGCACTGGAGAGACAATTCCCATTTTAGTGGTTTCACCCGTTGTGACAATCGAAATTGGAGTGACTTCCGAGCCTGTACCCGCTGTAGTTGGAATTAAAATGAGCGGAAGACGAGTAGTTTTTATTTGATTTACGCCATACATGTCTTGCAAACTTTGAGTTTGGTCGGGGTGTGCCAACAAAGCAATTACTTTTGCAACATCTAAAGAACTACCACCACCAAAACCAATAATGGCATCTACATTTTGTTGTTTTGCATAATTGGCTGCATCTAATACCACTTGTTCCGGTGGGTCAGCCTGAACATCGGCATAAACGACATAATCAAGATTAAGCGTATCTAAAATTTGAAGAATGGGTAGGTGTAGCTGATTTTTGATCATTCCTGCATCGGTCACCAGTAATAATTTGCCGTAACCTTTTTGTGCTAAAACATTCTGTAATTCTTGTATAGAGCCTAAGCCTGAGATGATATTTGGAACGGTTTGCAATTGAAAATGGCTCATATACATTATTCCCTTATTTTTGAACATTATTGTTGAACGGTTCTATAAGACTCAATCTTTAAATAACTTAGCATAAGACACTCTAAAATAAAGTAGTTCTGAAGTGATTATATTTTATGTTGTACGAGCTAATCACTATTTTTACGGGGTTGGATTGGGATGGTAGGGGGCGATCACGCAAGATGTTTAAAAGCTCATCGGAAGGTGGGCTTTTTGTTATTTATACTGTTCGGTAGATTTTCCTGAAGGCTACTAATTCATATAATGCCCTAACAATTTATAATTTTATTTGGTTCAAAAAGTGAAAATTTCTAAAACTTTACTTAATCTTATTGGATGTACTTGTTTAATGCTGAGCTCCGCAGCAATGGCGAAAACTAGCTCTAGCGTCTATTCACCTAAAAAGGGTGTCATTTGTGACAAATATATCTGTGCTGACAAGAAGGGTGTATCTAAAAAACTTACAGCCAAATATTTAGGAACTAACAAAGCGAACAAAGCATTCTCTCAAGGCGATTTTGATACCTCAGCATTTACACTCTCAAACGGCGTATTCTGTGATACAAAAACAAAACTATGTCATGTCGACCGATACTTTGAAAATGGGCATCGTAGTAAAGTTGATAGAAAAATGACGGATAAACTTTTTAAATAAATAATTCTTGTCTTAGTTTTAAAAAAAAGCCCTTAATGATTGGACTTTTTTCTAGATGAATATTTTAAATTGAATTTTAATAAAACGATTATTAAATATTAAAAATGAATCTAAAAAGTTAGGTGATGAAAAAAATCTAATAAATTGTCTGATTACTTTTAGTGTTACTGGGTGTGTTTCCAATTAGCCTAAAGGTTACTTCATTAGAAGTAAAACCTAAAGATATTTATTTCATCCAGATGAGCCTAAAAGCTCAAAGGATAACCATTCATTTTATTATAGTGAAAATTAAATATTGATATTCCATAATAGAAGCTTTTTTAAAATTACCGCTTATCATTTTTTAATCAATGTTTATAAATGCTTAGCTATACTATTTGCTCAAATAAAAAAGGAAGATTACATGAATAAAATTATTTTGGGTTTATTAATCTGCAGTGGATTTTCAGTAAATATTTATGCTACCTGTACTTATAATTTTGATGCAACTCAAGCATCAAGTTGATGCGGTAAATGTAGCAGGAGGGAGACCGATTAAATTAATGTCTCCGATCAGTATTTCTGAGCAAAAAGGTACGGCAACAATTGGTTATATAGGAAGTACACCAGCTGACTAGATTGTAGCTTTAGGTAAAATGATAAGCCTACCTTCTATACAGACTACTTTAGTTGATAAGTCAGTAATAGGAACAAATATTGTTGCTGCAGAATTTATATTTGATGTTTTCAATATTAAAAACATTACATTAGGAGATAGCCATGAAGTTCAATAGTTAGCTTTTAATGTATCGGGAGCTTCTAATTTAAAGAATGAAATTAGTTTAGATCTTGATTATGGATTAATTAATAAAGATGCAAATTATGTTGATGGAAGCTATGTGACTCTCACGGGAGCAAGTACTAAAAGAGATACTTCTGGCTCAGTAGTTGCAAAGGAGCTTGATCGAAAGGTAATTCTTGTTACGGTACCAACAGATGGCAAAGTTAGGGTTGGACTTTATTTTAATCAGGTTAGTAAACAAATAGGTTATATCATCAATGGTACTAATTATGGATACCTTAACTTACTTGCTGAAAACTCTTTAAAAAGTATTGGATTTAAAGGGACAGGAATACAATCATCAAATGTCAACTCTAAATTTCTTGGTAAAATTATTGATAAAGCAAATATACAGTTTACCTATCCAACAGGTACCACTGATATTTGTGGCAGTACCATTTAAGAATTTTATTAAATTAGAAACCACTCATTTTAGTGGTTTTTTATGGGAGAAATTTATGGGGGGAAAGAAAAAAACGACTAGTTTTAGTTTTGATGTAGCTAAACAGGCAGAAGACAAAGTTAAGAAAATTACTATGAAAACTATATAATTATAGAAGTTAGTGATGCCAATAGTCACTTTTTAGGAGACGGGCTTCATATAAATTTAGCAGGTCTCGACAAGTTATGAAGAATTTCTATTTTATTCAAATCATTCAACGAATAATTTATTGATATAAAAGGCCCTGCAATTTGCAGGGTCTTTTTTAGAATCTGTTCTTTAAACTTAGAGCTGGTTTTTCTATTAGTTTCCAGCTTAATATAGCTAAAATTATTGTGACTATGAATGTAAGAAATATATAGATTGGTTCATGCAACAACCCAATGGTCACAAGAGTATTTACAACAAGCATATGATAAATATATATCCCATAAGAAATGTCATTGTGTTTTAACAACTTATCACTGAGATTTTTATGAGAAAATGCAAATGATAGAGTGACCAAAGAAAGCAAAGCTGTTGTAATTATTTGGAAAATGTTACTCATCTCATAAGCATGTGTCTCTTTACCTAAATACACTCCGAATATTAAAAAATAAACTACATAGATCGTGAACCAAACAATAAACTTATTCTCAATAAATTTAGATAATTTTGTCCAAAAAATATAGAAAGATGAACCGATCAAAAAATTAAAAAGATAAGGAATGATAGATACAAAACTTAATTTTTTAATAATATTTTCATCGAGCCCAGCAAAATAGAAGTTTGCAATAAGGGATAATATAAAAAGAAGAAGTAAAACAAATGCTCCTTTTAGTTTTTTCATAAGAAAAAATATAATGGGAACAAGAATGTAAAATTGAACTTCAACTGTAATTGTCCATAAAGCTCCATTGGGTGTACCTACACCCCAGAATTTTAAAATTTCTGGTGTATAAAACTGTAAAATTGTTAATTGACCAATTAACCATATATAAAAACTTGTATGTGTAAGTAGAGAAAATGAAGAGAAAAAAATGAGAAGTAAAACTGTAATAAATAAGCATACGTATAGAGCAGGATAAAGCCTTAATATTCGATTAATACTGTATTTTTTAATATCATGATTACGATCAAATGCCCAAAAGATAAGAAATCCACTGACAGTAAAGAATATTGGAACACCAGGAAAATATTGGAAAAATTTATCAAAAAATTCACGTAATAAACCATTTATTTTCAGGTGATTTAGACTATGCATATATACGACTTGACAGGCTGCTAGAAGTCGAATGAGGTCGAAATTATTAGTCCGGGGAATTGATAAGAGCATATCCGTATTGACTGTTGTTATTAAAATCGAAAGCAATTCTACAGGGCAGCTAAATCTTAGTCGTTGAGTTTTTTTTATGTTTATGTTTTTGTTTTTATCAAAATATGTTTTCTTAAATTCATAATTAAGTCAGTTTAAGTATTTGTAATTTAAATATTAAGAAAAGAATATTATGCAAGATGTTCCTCTAAAATTTAGCTACTATTAAAGAAGCTTTAAAGTGCTTGGTACTGCTTGCTAACTATCACCAAGGCGATGTAAAAGGCGTTATCTTGTAAGACCATTGCTACATTGAAATCTGTGAACAAAAAAACTAATCAAGAACAATTTTTCTATAGTTGAATTGTTAACCAGATTACATTGTGAAGGCGTTAGTTCTTTTATTAAAAAATATGCTCATATGATTAATAACAATGTTAATTTGAGTGTTTGCCTTTAAGTCCTTTGAAGGGGCATTAACCTAATAAAAAAATAATATAAAAAAGTTATTCCTTTATGTAAAAGCCTTCTGATGAGGGCTTTATTATTTTCCTGAAAATTAGAAGATCAGCTACTTTGTCGACTGATTTATCAACTTTTAATCTATTGATAAACATTATTTTCCTTTTCAAGCCATGTGAGTTTTGACAAAATGCATCACGTCACAATGGTCAATTCAATTCTGACAATAATTTATAGTTTTGTTAGGATTTTGCATGCACCATATTTATTTCTATGTAATTCAAATATTTGGAAGTAATTTCTAATGGAAACACAATATAAGGTGTTATGTGTCTGTTTAGGAAATATTTGCCGCTCTCCCACGGCTGAAGTAGTTTTTAGGCATTATTGTGATACACATCAACTCAATATATTTGTCGATTCGGCTGGAACCAGTAATTATCATCCAAACAAAGCACCAGATCAGCGTAGTCAGCTGCACGCTAAAAAAAGAGGTTATGACTTATCTTCATTGCGTGCAAGACAGCTTTCAACTCAAGACTTTTTAGAGTTTGATTTAATTTTGGCAATGGATCATCAAAACTTTGATGATATTCATGACATGCTACAAAGTGCGGTTTCTCAGTTTGGTACACATCAAATTCGTGCAAAAGTAGCGTTAATGAGCGAGCATGATCCCCAATATCCACAACAAGCCTTGCCTGACCCTTATTATGGTGGCGCTGAAGGCTTTGAACGCGTACTCGACCAATGCGAATCAAGTAGTTTGGCGTGGATTAATATTTTACAAAAACAATTGAATGTTTAAGAATAGGTTTTTCAATACGATGCAAATTCAAAATCAGGTACAGCTTAAGCCATTCAATACTTTGAGTTTAGATGTAACAGTTTCTCACTACACCAAAGTCCAAACTATTCAGGATATTGAGGAAGCTCTGGGTTTTGCTGAGCAGCATAATTTAAATGTACTTGTATTATCGGGCGGTAGTAATATGCTACTGCCGCAACAGATCAATGCGTTGGTTATTCATCTTGATATTCAAGGAATTGAAGTTTTATCGAACGATGATGATTTTGTTCGAGTTAATGTTGGTGCAGGCCAAGTCTGGCATGATTTCGTTTTATATAGCACTAATCAAAATTGGTTTGGCTTACAAAATCTCGCACTTATTCCTGGATTAGTCGGCGCTTCACCTGTACAAAATATTGGTGCTTATGGGGTAGAGGTGGGTGAGTTTATTGAGTCAGTACAAGTGTATGACCGTAAATTAAAAGAAACTCAGACAATTTTAGCGGCAGACTGCCATTTCGCCTATCGTCATAGTATTTTTAAAGATGATCCGAACCGTTACATTATTACGCACGTTACTTTTAAATTACTTAAACAACCACATTTCAAACTTAACTATGGTGATTTGAAGCAAGCAGTCGGAGACAACTTGACTGCCGAGAACTTACAAAATCAAGTCATCCATATTCGCCAAAGTAAGCTCCCTGATCCCAAAGAATATCCAAATGTGGGTAGTTTCTTTAAAAATCCGATCGTTAATCCTCAAGAATTTGAACGTTTAATCACACAATTCTCAACAATTCCACATTATCCTCAAGCCCATGGAAACGTTAAAATTGCAGCAGGCTGGTTAATTGATCAGGTGGGTTGGAAAGGTAAACAACTCGATATGGTGGGAATGTTTCATAAACAAGCGTTGGTTTTGGTCAATTATGCCAATGCATCTCTCACGGATGTAAAGAAAACTTATCAGGCTGTACAACATGATGTTGATCAGCGTTTCCATATTATGTTAGAACCAGAACCTGTGCTTTATAACAGTTTAGGTTTAATTGAAAATCATACGGAATAGTTTTATGCCACAAGTACACTTAATGGTACGTTTAGTACAAGTAGTCACCGCGCTATTTTTACTATTAGGCTGTTTCGTGGTTTTTTTATATTCGCCGTTTTATTCAAAATTAATTGTAGCTGGACTTAATTATTTTGTACCGGTTGATGTTAATCAAGTCGCCGCTGAAAGCCAGAGACAGGCTGCATTAAGTGAGCATGACAATTTAGAACCAGGTTCAAATCTATGGATTGCTCGTCAAGCATATTTAAAGCTGACTGAAAAAGCATTACGTGAAAAAAAGACAACTGATCTGACCTATATTCAAGAGAACTATAAAGCCTTGCAGCAAATTATTCTCTTAGAAGAAAAGGAACAAGATTTAGAGAAGGAAACAGCAACTGTAACTGTTCCTTTGGTCGTAAAAAAATCAGAAATTGATGCTGCAGATGAAGCAAGTAGCCCAGTTGACAAGTCATTTTTGATTAATAGCTCTGAAAATAAGGCACTTACAGAACAATATACAGAGTTCTTGGCAAGAAAGCCTGAAGTACCAGAGCATCAACAAGCTGTTAGTGAGCCTGAACAGAAAATTGAGTATGTCCGTAAAAACCCGATACCTATCCAGCCTAAAAAATTATCAGAACCTTATGCAATTGTTGTGTTGGGTGGCGGATTAACCTTAGATAAAAATGGAAAAGATATTGTAGTTAATGGTTATACACGCTTGAGACTGGAAAAAACCTTAGAAGTTGAAAAACAAAATCAGCTTCCTATTGTACTGAGTGGTGTTGAAGCCCCTTATATGCAAACTTGGTTAAAAGAGCGTGGTGTTGATGCAAAATTACTAGAAAATCGAAGTATGAATACCTGTGAAAATACACGATTTAGTTCTTTATTGCTTCAGAAAAAAGGTGGAGCACCTACGGTCATGTTGGTGACAGATGAATACCATATGCCACGTACACGTCGACTATTTGCTTTAAATGGTATAGAAACGATTCCTGTTGTAGCTCCGATGCCAACACCACTTACACGCTGGCAACCAAGTGTACAAAATTACGATCATAGCCGCCGTGCGAATTATGAATTACTTGCGACAATTCGCGACATGTTGTTTGGTTCAAGCGATTGTCGAGAGGTACCTTAATGTCAGATATCCCGTTTCTCAATCCTGCTGTATTAAAACAATTAGATTTACCGGTCCCGAATCGTGATCTCACACCCCAGGTTTTAAGCCCACTCAATTTAAATACACTAGAAGAACCATCTCGCGATTTGCTAGCCTATCGCAAGTTGTATGGTTTACATTTACTTGAATGTGACCATTGGCAGGGCTATGTTCAAATGCCATTATTTCGCTTACATGTGCAGGTTTTCAAACCTAAAATAGACAAAATACAAGGTACTGTCTGTTTATTACATGGTTATCTTGAGCATAGTGGTATTTATCAGCCCATCATTCGAGAAATTCTTGAACAAGGTTTCAGTGTAATTACCTATGATTTACCTGGTCATGGCCTCAGTAATGGTTCACCAGCAAGTATTCAAAATTTTGACCACTACCAACAAGTTTTGATGGCTGTTTATCAATATGTCAAAAATGCAGATCAGTTGCCTAAACCTTGGGTGGGAATTGGTCAAAGTACGGGTGGGGCAATTTGGATGCATCATTTATTAGAATATGCTGAAAAACGCCAAGACCCGATTGTAGATAGAGTCTTATTACTTTCTCCTTTGATTCGTCCTGCAAAAACAGCATGGTGGCATAACCCAGTCGGGTTAGGCATTATTCGTCGTATTAAAAGACAGGTTCCGAGACACTTTAGACGCAATAATCATAATCCAGAATTTTTGCGTTTTATTCGTTTAAAAGATCCGTTGCAGCCTCGAATGATGGGAATGGACTGGATTTTGGCAATGTCAAAATGGATGCAAGAAATGGAAGAGCGGCCTGCTTGCCGTATTCCTGTTTGGCTTGCTCAAGGCGCTCTCGACCAGACGGTTGATTGGCGTTACAACATCGAATTTATTCGTCGTAAATTTAGGCTTCAAACGCTATTAATGCTTGAAGAAGGTTCACATCAATTAATTAATGAACGTGCAGATATACGTGCGGCTTTAACAGGATTGATTCCAGCCTTTTTGCATGCAAAGCCAAAACATTTTTATTATTAAAAAATCATGCATCTATCCAATAATTCTGGATAGATGCATGACTTAATCTTTGTCGCTTTATTTTGAATTTTGATAAAGCTGCATAAAGTTTTTATAAACTGAAGATTGTTTTTGTGGACTATACATATTGCGTTCAATCGTTCCTTTATCTGTTTTGATTAAAACGTTTACATTTTGAGCATCTTTAAACTCTTGCAAGAATTTGCTTGGAATAATAAAGAATGTAGTTGAATGTTTAGGAACTAATCGGCTTACATTCGCTTTTTCAGTGGCTTGAGCGGGTTGATAATTAAATCGTTTCCCATCGATATCAAATATTAACTCGTTAATATCATAAAAGTTATAACTACTACTTAAATGAACATCTACGCGAAGCTGATCTTTTTGATTCTCGTTCCATTTAACGAGCATGCTAGGACATAATTCAGTTGGTAAACAGTTGAGCTGACCAGCTGTCTTTACTACTGTAGGAGCGGTTGCTTTATCTGTACCAAATTGTGTGGTGCTACAAGCCGTTGTCAGTAGACAAGAACTCAATAAGAGTAGAGATTTCTTCATCATATAAATTCCAAGACAGTATGTTTAATATTATTTATGTTAATGCCAATAAATTTTGGCATAAATTAACGAGTAGTTGGGCTTAAAAATAAAAAAGGTTTGGCAACTTTAAAGGAAGAAGTAGCATCACCTGCATAGATATGACTTTGATCGGGCCCTAAATCAAGTCTACGTGTTTTACCATCTTTAAAGTTAATCTTTTTTAAGTCGATCCAAAATACATTTGGGGATAGGGCAGATTCGAAAAAATAGAGCATCTGTTTATGATCGGCTACAGTTCGCCAACGAGTCGAAGAGATATTAGGTTCTTCTTGAGTATTTAGCCCATAGGGAACAGATGCATTTCGAATCACACTAAATACAGAGGCTTGAGCCTGTTTACTATCATCATTTTTAGGAATTGCATTAATATAAAATGATGCGCGTGCAAAGCGATCAGATGCTCGGTTTGTACCAGGAAGCATGATCGTTCCACCAATTTGTTTCCAATATTCGGCAAGTGCGAGTTGCTTATCGAAAGTAGGTGAGTTAGTCATGACTTGATAGTTACGACTATGGTGAATAGTCTGCTTTCCGTCAATATATTCAATAATTGCGCTATCACCTGTTTTGTCAGAAATAGATAAATGCAGAGTAGTAAGCCTTGATTCGCCTGGAACATTGTCGGTAACAATGGTGTAAGGTTCTTTTTCTAAGGCTTTGACAGCCTCATCTACAGTTGCAAAATTATCGAGTACATATTGTGCCCAAGCAGCAATGCTTAGTAATGGTTTATTAGTTTTTTTTACATCTGGATATTGAGATTCTACTAACCATAAAATATTGGCAACCAATCCAGCTTCATTCATGCCATCTGTTGTGGAAACTTCATAACCTGTAGCAATCACACTTCCATATTTAGATGTCCATTTTATTGAATTGGAGCCTGCACTACCATCACGGGTAACCCCGCTTGGCATAATCCATAAATTTGTACCCGTATCAACTTTCCAGTCCATCGAACGAGCCGTAATAATATGTTGATTATTACCTAAATATACAGCACGTGTACAAGCAACAGTATAGCTACTTAAGGCTACCGCCAGTGCAACAAAAGAAGAGATGAATGTTTTTTTCAACATGATGGAATACCTTCTTGTTATAAGCATTAAAATTTTTTATTAAATAAAATTAAAATGTGTACGTTATTTATACTTTTATATTAGGTGAAAAATCTATTAAATACAAATCAAAAGGAGAGTAAAATTTAATCAAAAAATCACAAATTAGTTTTAAAGATGGAAGAGCATCACACTATAAATGTAATGCTCAAATGATAGGATTAATATAAATTAGAAATGATTAGCATCAGCCATATTCCACATACGATAATAGAAATTATCATCGTCATTATTAAGTTCAGATTGTAAAAGTTCACCTTCTTTTAAGAAAAAATGCAGTTGAGCATAGTTCTTAATTTCGCGGTCATTTACTCGCTGAGCCAAATGGTGGGCTTTAATATCTGAAGGATGACGTAAACCAGCTGCCGCAATCATTTCTGATAACGCATGCAATGTATTTTTATGAAAATTAAATACCCGTTCTGATTTGGTTGGTACATCAATTGCTTTTTGACGGTCTTTATCTTGGGTTGCAACACCTACAGGGCATTGGTTAGTGTGACAGCTTTGTGCCTGAATACATCCAACAGCAAACATGAAACCACGTGCTGAGTTAACCCAATCTGCACCTAGTGCAAAAGTACTAGCAATATCAAATGCACTGATGATTTTACCACTAGCACCAATCTTAACTTGATCTCTTAACCCAGCACCGACAAGGGTGTTATGGACAAAGCGCAAGCCTTCGCGTAATGGAGTACCAATATTGTCGCTAAACTCAATTGGTGCTGCACCTGTACCACCTTCAGAACCATCAACCACAATAAAGTCAGGAACAATTTTTGTTTCGAGCATTGCTTTAACAATACTCATAAATTGCCAAGGTTGACCAATACACAGTTTAAAACCAACTGGTTTACCGCCAGATAATGTGCGCAATTTCTGTAAGAAATGCATCATTTCTATTGGGGTAGAAAAACTAGAGTGCTTTGCAGGAGAAATACAGTCATGATCGCGCGAAACGCCGCGGATTTCGGCAATTTCTGCGGTAATTTTATGTTTAGGTAAAATACCGCCATGGCCCGGTTTTGCACCTTGGGAAAGCTTCAGTTCAATCATTTTGATCTGTGGTAATTGGGATTGTTTGGCAAACTTTTGCTCGTCAAATTTCCCATCTACGGTACGACATCCAAAATAACCACTGGCAATTTGCCAAACAATATCACCACCATTTTCTAGATGATAAGGGCTTAAACTACCTTCGCCAGTATCATGATAAAACCCACCTAACTGCGCTCCTTTATTTAACGCAAGAATTGCATTCGCACTTAAACTACCAAAGCTCATGGCAGAGATGTTCATAATGGATGCGCTATAAGGTTGAAGGCATTGTGCATTACCAACCTGAATACGGAAACTCTTTGGATCTGCTGGTGGGCAAGGGCTTATTGAGTGGACAATAAAGCGATAGTTTTCTTGATAAACGTCAATAATTGAACCAAAAGGTTTATCTGCATTTTCATTTTTAGCGCGTTGATAAACTAGACTTCTTTGCATACGCGAAAAAGGTAGAGCATCTTGATCCGCTTCAATAAAGTATTGACGAATTTCTGGGCGTATATCTTCAAACAAAAAACGGAAATGCCCCATAATTGGGTAGTTTCTTAAAATTGAATGTTTATTCTGCAAAACATCATAAAGGCCTAATAAGCTTAGTGCACCCGTGAGTACCCATAAACCGTTAAGTAGAGTATCTGAAATAAAATAATAGATACTATGAGGGGTATATACAGTGCGAAACCATGTAATGCTGAGTGCAGTAAAAATACATAAGAACCAGAGAGAATGGCGTGAAAAAAATGTATTGAGAAATTTATGTCGAATGATTTGTGCTGGACTCGCCATATTGGAACAAATTCCTAATGTTTTACTGGCACATACCTTGCCAAGAAGCGAGTAAAACTACAAGTATGAAATTGTTAGTTTTAGGGGACAAGAAAGAGTACATTCAAAGGCTCGCTTGATTTAAAAATATATTTTTAAATAGAAAGTATTTTGACTATAAATAATATTTAATCTGAAGATTTTAGCATTAAGATAAATTATAAAATTAATGGATTTTATAAATGTTTAGTTGTACTGAAAAATATATTTTGTTAAATCAATTTATAAAAAACTATATATAAACTAAATGTAAATTTAGATTTATTTAAAAATAAGAGAATTATTTGAATGTTATTTTTTATTTTGGAATACTTAATGCTGTGCTATTTAATTATTGTTTGCTAATATAAATAAATTGAAATAATATTTTTTAATAGACATTACTAAAACTATATAAGATTCTAAAAATTATTTAAGGACTGAAATGA